>CAJQJI010000113.1 GCA_905478675.1 Candidatus Altimarinota bacterium | reverse complement strand
CTGAAGCGCTGAAACGGGCCGCTCAAATGACCTCCGAACAAATTATACTGGTTAATTTATCAGGCCGAGGAGACAAAGATCTACACACGGTGTTTGAGTATTTAGAAAAATCATAAAATGAACCGCTATCAACAAACTTTCGAGCGCTTAAAAAAAGAAGATAAAATTGCCTTTATTCCTTTCTGGATGCTGGGGGACCCAACGCCCGAAGCGTCACTTGAAACGATTAAAACCATCGCCCAACACGCCGATATTTTAGAACTTGGTTTGCCATTTTCAGACCCTTTAGCCGACGGCCCTACCATTCAAGCCGCGGTGAACCGAAGTTTAGAAGCTGGCACTAATACCGCTAAATGCTTAGAAATTATCACGCAAATCCGAGCAGCGTTTCCCAACAAACCCATTGGCTTACTCGTGTATTTAAACTTAGTGCTACAGTATGGCATAAATCAGTTTTTCACAGACTGCAAAAAGGCGGGTGTTGATTCAGTTTTGATTCCAGAGCTACCGGTAGAAGAAATTAATTTAGTAAAAGAAGCGGCGGCAAAAAATCAGATCGAACTGGTATTTTTACTTTCTACCAATACGCCAAATAATCGACGAGAAAAAATTTATCAGCACTCTGGTGGATTTATCTACACGGTCTCTAAACCTTCTATTACGGGCGCAAAAACGGATTTATCGAACGAAACCCTAAAACTCGTCGGCGAGTTAAAAACTCAAACCGATTTACCTATCTGTGTCGGGTTTGGCATTTCAACGCCCCAACACGTTCAAGCCTTAAAAAGCGCTGGCGCGGACGGAGCCATTATTGGTTCAGAGCTCATTAATGTCTATCAACAAGACGGACTAGAGGCCTTAAACAAACTCTGCGCAGACTGCGCCCAAAGCACGTAGTTTACTCGGCCGAAGCCACGGCTTCGGTGTCTTCTTCCGTGACTAACGGACGGTAGTTTGAAACATACGTTTCGCCTTCTGAATGTCCGGCATATTGAACTTTTCGTTCCCAATGCGTTGCCAGTCGACCATCATAGCCTTCCCAATGCTTTGTTTTTTCAAGACTCACTTGGCGCGTATCTTTCGTGCCATAAAATACCGTGATTAGTTTTTCATCACGCATCGCAAACTTAATAAGAATATCGCCAGGGGTGTTGTTTGTGAACTGTAAATCAATCTCTCCCAAATAAATCGTTGCATCGAGTCCAGCTGGTTCATATTTCTCGAATTTAACCGAATGGGCTCGTCGCTCATCAATCGTAAGTCCCGCATTAAGCGCCGCTCGAAAAACGTTGGTTGAAACCTGACAGACTCCACCACCAAGTCCCCAAGCATTGGCACTATTTAAAAGCACTCGAGCGTAAGTAAAGCCTTCCTCTTCACTGACAGAACCAAGCAGATCATTAAAAGAAAATTTTTCGCCCTGTTTAATGATATAACCATCAAATTTAGCAATGGTGGCGTTAATATTTTGCATTCGACGCGCATCAGAGCCTGCATAATCACTCACCCCCACCGAAAGTACTTCTTTAATACCACGTTCTCGCAAAAAGGGCTCTGTTATATTTTGCACTAAACGAGAGTTAAAATCTGGGTCAAAATGAACGCCTTCATCTACCCAGTATTCAGGATTTAAGGCCCGATTAATAAGCGCTGCTGAAACCGCCAGATTAGAATAAAAAGAAAACGGCTCGGCTTCAATCTGTGGCGACTCTGCTGGCTGTACTTCATCCATCATATTGCGCACTTGTAATTGTGCTTTGATTTGAGAAGAAACATCAAAACCAGAACGAGCTCTGGCGGGCAGCGCTGGGGCTACCGCCACCGCTTCTGGTGACAAACTAAAAACGAGAGCCGTGAGTCCTAAAAGCATCAGGTGATTATAACAGATTTAAAGACTTTTAACAACCGACTCAAATACAAAAATAAAAAGCGCTCTGAAAGGCATCAGAACGCTTTTTTGGGTTTAATCGAAAAAACCTTACTTCGCTCGCTCTACGTATTCTCCACTTAACGTATTAACCACCACTTTATCTCCAATTTCAATAAACGGTGGCACTTTTAGCACTAGCCCCGTTGTAATCGTGGCATCTTTCGTCACATTCCCAGCGGTGTTTCCTTTTACGCCTGGATCCGTTTGCGTTACTTCAAACGTCATTTTTGGCTGCACCTGAACATTAATTGGGTTACCGTTAAAATACTGAATATCGGCTTCCATACCGTCTGATAAATAGTTCACCGTATCGCCTAACTGTTCAGCCGTGAACGCCATTTGTTCGTAGGTTTCATTATCCATAAATTCGTAATCATCCCCCGTAGCGTATAAAAACTGCGCTCGTTTATAGCTAATATCGGCTGGCTCGACTTTATCATTCCCTGAAAAGGTTTTTTCCATCGTTGAACCAGTAATAAGGTTCTTAAGTTTTGTTTTCATATTCCCTCCTTGACGAGCCGTTTTACCGAATTGGTTCCATGTCACCGTGTAAGGCTGACCGTCTAACTCAATATGAACCCCGGTTTTAATTTCTGAAATACTAAGCATAAGATAAATTTAAAAGTTAATTCGCTCCCATAATAGGAAATGTCTATAAACCTGTACAGTTTTACTCAATCGGCTTTGCCAATGGGGCTTTAAAGCTATAAAAATTAACCCCAAACACTAAACCAAACACCAGCAAGGTAGAAAAAGGTAAAACACCGACCCCAATGCCAAGTAACACAGACTCAAACACTAACGCTATCACGTAAAAATTCAGTACGCTTAAATAACTTTTACCATACGTCCACCCTGGGACTTGAGCCATTGCGCCAACGCCCCAAAACAGCAAGGCCCACCAAGCGGCACTAATCAATCGGAATAGGCAGAGCCAAATCCAAATACCAACAAAGACCACTATTGAGGCCAAGACCAACAAGCGCGGTTTGGCCGCAAAATAGCCTTTTTCAACATCCGCTTTTGAAAAAAAGACATCCTCTTCAAGCTCGTTAAAATAATATTCCTGATATTCTCCCGTGTCTTTTTTCCCAACAAACTTATCAGCGGTTAAAAATAAGCCTCCCGGATAAGCCGACAGGCTCTCTTCGGTGTACGCTACCTGCTCGGTATCAATCACCACTAAGGCTTCGCTAGGCTCATCAAAAATAACATAAGGTTGCGGCAAGTTCGTACTAAAAACACCATCTTCAATCTGCGCCTCAAAGGCCGGTACGGTACTCCACCACTCTTCTTCTAACCACGTTACCCAAGCTTGGGCGAACAAAAACCACACCGCCACGGTTCCCACCATGGCAAAAAGCGAGTTCCAAACAAACCAAAAAAACCACGTTCGACTGACGGCCTTGTCTTTTTCTGCGTACAAAATGTGCTTTAAAAAGCTCGCATTCGTCCAAACAGCCAGCATTCGGCTCCATACATTCAGCGTCGGAATCACGTCTTTATTCTTTTTATAAGTCATACAATCATAAGTTAAAGCTTTACCACACTATAAATCAACTTGGCAAAGTGAGTAAAATTTATAGGATCGGGAATGATGAATCAAAAGAAAAAAGACGCAAAGCCAAATCCGCTTGAAGCCCGTATTATCGAACTTGAATCGGCTTTAGAGCAGGCACAAGCCGAAACGGAAGAAGCCAAAGCCTCGAGCTTAAGATCTTTAGCCGATCTTGAAAACTACCGTCGTCGTTTAAGCGGCGAGCAAGCTCGTTGGAGCGATCAAGCTGTCACCGCTTTTTTACGCAAAGCCCTACCTTCTTTCTTAGAGCTCAGCTTAGGGGCCAGTCACAGCACCGACGAAACCATGCAACAAGTCGTAGAAAAGTTTTTTGAAACCATGCGATCGCAAGGCTTAAAAGACATCTCTCCTCAGGCTGGGGAAACGATTAACCCAGAATTACATGAAGTGCTCATGGCCGAAGAAGGCGAACCGGGGACCGTTGTTCGTTGTCTTGAAATTGGCTGGGAATTCAACGGCAATGTCATTCAACCCGCTAAAGTTTCAGGCGCTCAAAGCTAGAGAGAGCTTGACTTAAAGGCGTTAACACCTAATTCTACCCTTGAAATAAAATATCCTTTCTATGAAAATTAAGAAACAGACAACGTTCAAAATCATTACAGCCATCATCTTACTTATGTTTGTAGCCAGCACGGCTGTGATGTTCTTGGCTTAACCCAAAAACGTGTATGACAAAAAAACGAGTCGTCGTCGGTTTGTCCGGCGGCGTTGATTCAAGCGTCACCGCTAAGCTTTTAGTCGACCAAGGCTACGAGGTTATTGGCGTATTTATGAAAAACTGGGACGATAAAGACGACCCACATTGCCCCGCCGCCGTTGACGCCATGGACGCTCGAAACGTCGCCGAACATTTAGGGATTCCGTTTTACAGTTTTAACTTTGCCAAAGAGTATTGGCGCGACGTGTTTGATTATTTTTTAGAACAACACAAACTTTTTCGCACCCCCAACCCCGATATTTTGTGTAACCAATTTATTAAGTTCAAAGTCTTTTTAGAAGCGGCCCAAAAACTAGGCGCTGACTTTATGGCTACCGGCCATTACGCCAAAAATCATTTTAATGAAACCACGGGGTTATTTGAACTACAAGTGCCACACGACGCCAACAAAGATCAAACCTACTTCCTCTACACACTGCAGCAAGCGGCGTTAGCCAAAACCTTATTCCCCTTGGCTGATTTACCCAAACCACGTATTCGGGAAATCGCTCTTGAAGCCGGTTTCCATAACGCCAAGAAAAAAGACTCCACGGGTATTTGTTTTGTGGGCGAACGCGACCATATGGAGTTTTTAAAAAAATACCTCGAACAGACACCGGGCGATATTGTAACGGAGAAAGGCGATGTAATTGGGAAACACATTGGTTTGAGCTTTTATACCATTGGGCAAAGACGAAACCTAAACATAGGCGGCGTTAAAAACTACCCAGAAGCGCCGTGGTTTGTGTTAGCGAAGGATACCAACCTAAATCAAATTATCGTCTGTCAGAACGACGATAATCCTCGTTTATTCCAAACCGAGCTGACCGCTAATCGTTTAAGTTGGGTGGCCGGATTGAGTCCGCTTGAGAGTTCGAACTCCAAACACAACCAGAAGACAGAGTTCGAACTCAAGCCTTTCAAATGCACCGCAAAGATTCGTTACCGGCAAGATTTTCAGACTTGCACCATCTCTTCTGAGTTCGAACCAAGTTCGAACTTAGTTCGAACTGGAGACCGGTCTCCTGAATCCGTCAAAGTCACCTTTGAAGAACCCCAAAGAGCCGTTACCCCTGGACAATCGATTGTGTTTTATGATGCCGCCAAAAAGGTTTGTTTAGGTGGGGGAGAGATTTGTTAAACCCCCTCGCTCTTAGCAGAGCCTCAAAAAGAGCTCAAAAACAAGAAATTCGAGGCAGAAAAAAATGCCACCGGAAAGCGTACTGATTTAATACACGTTCGAGGACATTTTTTTCTAACAAAGTAATTCGCCGTTTCTCAGTTTTTTTTAAACAAAACTATCTGGAATTGGGAAAGCGTGTGCTAAGTCTCGCACTTCTTCACGAATTCGGTCTTTAACCGCTTGGTCGTCTTTATTTTTCATCGCTTCAATCATTAATTCTGCTACACGAGCGGATTGTTCTTCTTTAAAGCCTCGTGTGGTAATGGCTGGCGTTCCAAAACGAATCCCAGACGGATCAAACATCGTTCGTGGTTCATCCGCAATTGAATTTTTATTCAGCGTAATGCCCACTTCGTCTAATACATTTTCCGCTTCTTGCCCGGTTACGTTAAGCGAACCAAACACGTCCGCCAAAAGTAGGTGATTATCCGTTCCACCGCCCATAAGACGAATATCAGCGTCGAGGAAAACTTTCTCCATCGCTTTCGCATTTTTTAAAATTTGCTGCGCGTACTCTTGAAACGCTGGCGTTAAGGCTTCACCAAAGGCTACCGCTCGAGAAGCCACCGCGTGCATGTGCGGTCCACCTTGTAACCCTGGGAAAATAGACTTATCAATTTTTTTCGCTAAATCAGCGTCTTCTCGAATCAAAATAAGCCCTCCACGTGGACCTCGCAGCGTTTTATGCGTCGTTGTGGTAATAACATCAAACCCATAATCAAACGGATTTTTAACCGCTTTACCGGCAATCAATCCTGCAATATGCGCCATATCGGCCATGGTGTAAGCCCCTACTTCTTTCGCAATATCGACAAATTTTTGGTAGTCCAATTCACGGCTGTAAGCCGAGAAACCCGCTAAAATAAGTTTTGGTTTTTCTCGTAAAGCCACTTCGCGCATTTCTTCAAAATCAATTTCGCCCGTGTCTGGATTTTTCATACCATAACGCACAAAATTAAACGATTTTGTAATATGCGTGACCGGATGCCCATGAGTTAAATGCCCGCCGTGTGAAAGGTCCATGCCCAGAATCGTGTCACCGGGTTTAAGCATTCCGTAGTAGGCTCCAATATTAGCCGGCGCTCCAGAATGCGGTTGCACGTTCGCGTACTTACAACCAAACAACTTACACGCTCGCTCAATCGCAATCCGTTCAATTTGATCGGTGAATTCTTGACCACCATAGTAACGTGCGCCTGGGTACCCTTCAGAGTATTTATTCGTAAAACAACTCCCTAAAGCTTCGTGCGCCGCTTTAGAAATATAATTTTCAGACGGAACCAATTCTAAACCATTCGCTTCACGATTTTCTTCTCCACGAATACAAGCCGCTATTTCTTGATCTTGCGCTTCAATAAAGGGGATATTTTGGGGGGTAGACATTTTTTAAAAGGGTTAAAATAGAGAAATAAAGAAAAAAGATCGTCGCGAATATCGCAACGATCTTTAAAGAAAATTTCACTCGGACTACACTTCTTTTCGACCTTTTCCAGAGGGTCGGCAAGTGGCTTTAGGAGTGGATAAAATGTGGGTCATTTTTTCACTCACAATGTACCGCAATTTTGCCGCCCTCGTCAAACAAATTACCGCTTAGTTTCAGGAGTTTAGCTTCGTAATTTCAGCCTTTATAAAAATTTTTAGGACTTTAATCTTAAGTCATAAATTTGAGCGCGAGCGATTCGAGGTTCACCTAAATTAGCAGGCGTAAGCCCACACACCTTGCCTATGTGCCCCACGTGATAATAGGTTTTAACTTCATCTTCTTGAGCCCAATCAGCCGCATAATCAATACTTTTAGTCAGCAGTTGTCCATCGGACTTTAATAACTTTGGCACTCGCTCTAACACGACTTCTCGTTGAAGCTGACTACCATCTTCTCCACAAAAATCAAACTTTGAATTCTCTGGCAAGTTGGCAATCACGGCATCCACTTGGTCCGAAATAGCCTCAACCGAAGTTTTAAAGTCGCATTTACCCATTACCAGATTCCATTGTGCATTTTCACGACATAAACGCAGCGCTTCTTCATCAATATCTAGAAAAATAACCCGATCAACCGCCGCTTGTACCGCCGCGTGCAACCCCAGCAAACCCCCACCACAGCCGTAATCAAGCACCGTGCCCTTTAAATCTTTTAGATGCGGCAAAAATCCATGGCCGACCCACGTTGGTTTAAAGCCTCTCTTGGCGTCTACCTCTAGTTCTACGCCCGAATCGTAGCGCCGTCGTTCGCCTCCGCCAGGAATGTTTCCGAGTACTGTATAAGTCATATTATTTAAATTAAAAAAAACCGCCCTGGTAGGCGGTTTAGTGAATTTGAGCTTTAAAATTTCAGCTACACACTAATCCGACTACCCTTTTGCAAGAGCATCATCATAGGCATCGCCATTAATAAATTTTTCATTCTTCAAGCCGACTTTAAATTCAGAAAACTTTAATGTCAAATTTTGTCCTCTCGCCTTTTTTTAAATCTTAAAATAAATAGCTTAAACCACGATGAACACCATTAAACGCACCCGAACGCATGCCAATCCATTGGCCAACCTCCAAGAAATTCACTTTGAAGGCTTTGGAAACACCCGCCCTATTTTTGTAGATGTTGGCGCGTTTAAAGGCGAATTTATGGCTCAACTGGCCGACAAATTTCCAGATCACAATTTTATTTGTTTTGAAATCAGAACTCCGATTGCCGAACACCTCAGAGAAAAGTTTAAAGATCGGCCAAACTTTCGAGTCTTTGATGGCGACGCTGGGCGGAACTTTAGAAATATTTTAGAACCATGTTTAAAAGAGGGCGCTAAAATTGAAGAAATTTTTGTAAACTTTCCTGATCCGTGGTTTAAAGACCGTCATAAAAAACGACGCTTTATTACCACTGAGTTTTGCCATACCCTGGCTACTTGGCTTCCAGCGGAAACTCCAATTGTATTTCAAACCGATCAGCAATTTTTATTTGAAGAAACTTTAGAGTATTTAAAAGAAACACCATACCAAAGCATAAAACGATTTGAAGACTCTGTACACGGCATTCCCACCGACTGGGAAAAAGTAAAAATGGCCAAAGGGGAGCCAATTTGGCGGATGACATTTACGCGCGATTAAAAAAAACCTAACCCCCACCCAGCAATTGCCGACACAAGTGCTGCCGTTATAGCTATCAACCAAGGGTTATTAAGGTTTAAATTCCAGTTGTTATTAACTCTAAAGCAAAAGTTTTTCCAAAATAACTTTCGGTGATATTTTTTATTAAATCGATCCTCCCATATTTCAACAAATGGTCGTTTTGATTCTTCCACATAACAGCCATTGTAATTTTTGTATTTAACAAACAGCTTCCTTCTATGCTCTTTCATTATTAATGATTATAACAATCAGGTGAGACGTAATCAATAATTCATGAAAAAAGCTTAGGGTCTTGTGGGTTCCCTAAGCTTTTTGAATTCCTATTTTAGAAGGGGGTCTGTGGGGGAAACTGGTTTCCCCTGCAAACGGCTTATCTGGCCACGCCTTCGAATCGAGCGTCTCGAATCACAATTACTTTCACCTGACCAGGGTACTGCATCCCTTGTTCCACTTTTTGAGCAATCTCAAGCGCTAGTTTCTCAGACTCAACATCCGTTACCTCCGCAGAGTTAACAAACACACGAACTTCACGTCCGGCTTGAATCGCAAACACTTTTTCTACGCCTTTGAATGAACCCGCAATGGCTTCTAACTCTTTTAAACGCTTGATATACTTTTCCATCGTTTCACGACGCGCACCTGGGCGAGAAGCCGAGATAGCATCCGCCGCTTGTAAAATACGAGCTTCTAATGATTCGTAAGGAAAATCTTCGTGATGAGATTTCATAGCCGTTACCACGGGTTCTTCGATGCCAAATTTTTGTAGAATTTCCATTCCAATCACCGCGTGTCCGCCTTCAACTTCGTGCGATACCGCTTTCCCAATATCGTGTAACAGTCCGGCTTTTTTCAGCATTTCGGCATCCGCGCCTGGTAGGTAATGCGCGATCCCTTCGGCTAGGTAAGCCACTTCAATCGAGTGTTGCAACACGTTTTGCCCGTAAGAAGACCGAAAACGCAGTTTTCCAACCAGTTTCAAAATCGCTTCCGGTAAACCAGACACCCCTAGTTCAAGGGCGGCTTTCTGCCCAATCTCAATCAATAGTTTTTCCCCTTTACTTTCAGCCGCCTGTACGGCTTCTTCAATTTTAGAAGGATGAATCCGACCATCTTTTACTAAGTTTTCTAAAGCAATTTTTGCAATAAAACGTCGGAACGTATCGTAAGAAGACAAAGTAATCGTCCCGGGCGTATCATCCACAATTACATCAACGCCAGTGAGCATTTCAAAGGCGTTAATATTGCGTCCTTCACGACCAATAATTTTCCCTTTAATGTCGTCTGAATCAATTTTAACCACCGTTACTGTAGACTCTGAAGTTACGTTAGAGGCAAACCGTTGAATAGACTGCACAATAATATTTGAACCTTCTTCATCCGCCGCTTTCTCAATCGCCTCTACTTTACGACGCATAGAGTCTGCTAACTCCACTTCACACTGCTCTTCAATTCGAGCCAAAAGAAGCGCTTTAGCTTCTTCTTTTTTTAATTGAGCAATTTTCTCAAGCTCTTGATTTTGTGCGTCTAATCGAGACTGTAACTCTTCTTTTTTCACATCTAAGTCTTTCACAGACTGTTGATACTCTTCTCGTGCTTTTTCGGCTTTCTCCGCTTTCGCTTCAAGTTGTTCTTCTTTTCGAAGCAAACGTTCATCCGCTTGTTCTTGCAAACGCTGCAAACGCTCTCGCATTTGATTTTCTTCTCGTTTCGCACTTTCCTTAAGCTGATCAGCATAACTTCGTCCGTCAGTTAAAATTCGATCTGCTTCAGTTTCTGCATTCTTTCGAATACGCTCGGCTTCACCCTTAGCGGTTTCTTCGAGCAATTTGGCTCGTGGTCGTACAAACAGGTACGAGACCACTGAGCCCAGGGCTACGCCCCCCAAGGCCAAAATAATATACAAAATGTCCATAGCTTAAAATAGGATTAATGAATGACATGCTTCTAACTTCGCCTGGTGTGATTTTGTTTATAGATTTTTTAGTCACAAAAACGCCTACTACATCGCAAAAGCGAGCAATTAAGCGGGTTAAAAAATCTATAAACTGACGAATTAAAATCATCTCAAAACCAGTCTACCAAAGGCTTGAGAAAAGTCAATGAGTGGAAAAACCTCGCCTTTAATTTAACGACAATTACGACACGTTCCCAAAAACCCTAAATGCACCTTTTTGAGTAAAAACTGTTTTTCACGAGCCAGTTGATCTGAAATAGCTTCATGGTAATCCAAAAAGATTTCTTCGGCACTACCGCAATTTTCACAAATTAAAAAATGGTGTGACTCCGTTTGATTATGGCAATCAGAACACAAACGCCATTTACCCTGAAACTCATGCACAAACCGGACTTCCTGCAACTTTTCAAGGACTCGATAAATCGTGGTTACATCTAAAGAATGATCTAAAATTTTTTCAATTTCATGCGCCGACAAAAAATGATCATGCGTCTCCAAAATACGAAGCACTTCACGCACCCCAAGCGTTACACGCCAACGGCGGGCAGAAAAAGCGGCTTCTACTGGAGCTAAATTTTGATTCATATTCTAATAGATAATACTCATAAATAAAAAGAGAGGCTAGTCAGTCTGGCTAGACTTTTAAACATCGTTGCAGGCTTTAGATAAACCAAGCCCTTAATAATTTATTAGAGAAGTCAGTCTTTCTGGGTCAAAAAACAAAAGCAGTCCAATAATGATAAGAATAATACCCCCAAATAAATTAGCCATTTGCGTAACCTTCGGACTAAACACCTTGAGTGATAACGTTTTAATCGCAATCGTAAACACAACTAAATCATCTAAAATATAGGCAAAATCATAAATCAATAAGGCACTTATTTTTTGCCACCAGCCCAACTCAAGCGAAATGAGAGTAGAGGTAAACACGGTTGGAATCGCAAAAGAACAAAGCAATTCAAACGCGTTGACGGAAAAAGCCAACAGCACCATGCCACCAAGCACCAACCAAATTTGTTCTTTTTCTAAAATAGCCCCTAGTTTTTGGTGAAACTTCTTCTTACTCTCTGCATCTCGCACATCACATTCAATGCCTTTTTCTCGGTACGTATAAACCGCCCAAGCTCCAGCCACAATAGACATAATCCCAATCAAAGCGAAGACATAAGTCATCGCCTTGGTGGCAATAATCGTCGTCATCGCTTGAAAACCAATTAAGTACGTAAACAGAGCCGCTAAATAGATCACCCCAGAGCTTCCAATAAACACCCCACCAATAAGCCAACGCTTACGCGTGTCCTCCATGGTTAATAAAAAACCAAGCAGAATAAACAGTGTCCACATCGCACACGGGTTAAACCCATCCACTAACCCCAGAACAAAACTCATCAACGGCCAAGAGTAATTCAGGAAATCAGCCCACCAAGCATCAGAAGACGCCGCCTGTGCGTTCGCCAAAGCCGGCCATAAAAAACCAAAGACTAACGCGTACAAAAATTTCATAAAAATAAATTTAAGATTTTTTCCCCAGAAAAGCGATTCCGCCTGCTAAACCAATGCCGCCTAAAACAATTAAAATCAGAATCAGATCTAAACCTTTTGATTCTTCAGCCTCAGTTGCTTCAATCGTAGCCACATCAACCGCTGGTGGCCCGTAAGTAGCCTCCATTGCCGCTAAAATTCGTTCAGGAGAAAAGCCAGTTACCAACGTATCACCAATTACATTTGAAGGCACGCCCGATGGCGTTTCACCAATCTCAGCTAAACGAGCCGCCCATAAAGCCTGATTTTCTGTATCGTGCCAAACTTCATACTCATTAATCACAATATCTGGATAAGCGGCACGCAGCGTTGGCAACCATTTCCGCTGGTTTTGACAATGAGGACACTCTTGCCCATGGAAAAAATCCATAGTCGGAATTTGCTGCGCCGAAACCGTAAGATTCATGGCAAAAACACCCCAAATCGCCAAAACTGTATACTGTAAAAATTTCATTAATTTTACTTTAGGAAGCCATTTCAAATTCGCAAATCAATTGCCGCCCTCTCAAATTTAATCATAATAAAAAGTAGATGCTTACTTTTAAAAACGTTGGGCTAAAAATAGGGGAATCAAAGGTTCTTTCTGAACTTGATTTCAGTGTTAAACCCGGAGAAATCGTCGCCGTTCTTGGAGCCTCTGGGGCGGGGAAGTCATCCTTATTTAGTTTGTTGATTGGAGAAAAAAAACCAACCACAGGTGAAATTTTACTCGATGAAATCTCACTAGGCGACCTCTCTTTTACCAGTGTCCAACAGTACCGTCGACAAATTGGAATTATCTTTCAAGACTTTCGATTGTTGCCACAAAAAACTGTCTTTGAAAACATTGCGTTTGCCTTAGAAATTTGCGGTAAAGCCGATCAAGTGCGCGCCCGTGTGCCTGAATTGCTAAAGCTTGTGGGTCTAGAAAGCAAAAAAGATCGTTTTCCTCGGGAGCTGTCTGGCGGGGAAAGACAACGAGTGTCTATTGCCAGAGCCTTGGCTCATAATCCTAAAATGCTCATTGCCGATGAAGCGACTGGAAACTTGGACCCGAAGAATTCTAGAGAGATTGCAGAGCTACTGCTCTACTTGAATCAGAAAACAAATTTAACCCTCCTTTTTGCGACCCATGACCCCGTTATGGTTCAAAAGTTAAACCCACGGGTTATACGCTTGCAGAGCGGTAAAATCAGGTTCGACAAACAGGCTTGTCCACTCGCGGAAGCATTTGCTGATCTGTTATAAAAAGTTTGACAAACTTTGTACAAATCCTTAAATTTTTGACTAGTAAGTTAGTTGTGTTTTATATTATTTAGAGCCCTTAGATGACGCAAAAACAAATCGTTGATGTTAACTTTTCCGAGCTTATGTCTCGGCTTCTTGATCTTTTAAGTCCAAAAGAACGGGATGTAGTAGAACGTCGTTTTTCATTAGGAGGAAGCAAAAAAGAAACCTTAGACAAAATCGGGAAAAGCTATTCTATCACTCGCGAAAGAGTGCGTCAGATTGAAGCCGTTGCTATTAAAAAATTAGCGCGAATTTCAATGGATCCGTCTATGCGACAGATTCATAATTTAGCCTATGAAATTTTATGTGACCACGGTCGAGTTATGGCCGAAGATCAATTAGTTTCTGAAATGCTCAAAAACATGGCAAACGCCAAAACACTTGATACAAACGCTATTAAGTTGGCTATGCGCGTTTCTGACCGCATGACAAAACAAGAAAAAAATCAGTTCTACCGCCCTTTCTGGAGAACCTCTGAACTATCACTCATGGACGTAAAAGCCCTTATCAAGGGGATTCAAAAAATCATGCGTAAAAACGCAGACGTAATGAGCGTTGAAGATATTACCGAAAAGTTAGAAGGCAAATACCCTCAAGAAATGGTAAACTCAGTGCTTTTTGTTGATTGGAGCTTTAAACGAGTTGATGATCAATGGGGGCTGACGACCTGGCGACACATTAATCCTCGATCTATTAAAGATAAAATTACAATTGTGTTTAAAAACACAGGAAAACCGTTGCACTTCACTGAAATTGTAAACCACGTGCTCAGTGATTTTGAAGCCAAAAAAATGGTAACACATCAAGCGATCCATAATGAGCTGATTCGGCATGATGAATTTGTACTAGTAGGCCGAGGGGTTTACGCACTTTCAGAATGGGGACTACCTTCTGGGACCGTTTGTGATTTAATCAAACAAGTACTAGAAGAAAATGGAGAACCAATGAAACGACAAGAAATTATTAATGCCGTGCTTAAAAAACGAGATATTCGAGTGGGCACAATTTCGCTCAACCTTCAGAAATATCCTTTCTTCCGACGAGTCGGGCGAGCCGTATACGAATACGCTGGCGAATTAGACAACCGACGACGACACAAGAAAGCCCAAGCTAAACAAGCGGCGAAGGTTGTATAACTGGAGGCGACAACAAAGACTCATTATTAAAACGGCGTTTTACCAACACGCCGTTTTTTTGTAATAATTTTTTGTAGTGTAATAGACTTACTACCAAGAAAAGCATCATGCCCACCATCGGGAGAGCAAAACTAACATACCCAAATTCCAGCAGTGAATTATAAATACCGTGTAAAATCATCGCGAGCATAACCCCTTCCATCATTTTTTGTTCATGGAATAAAACGGCCCCCTTCAGGTGGAGGACCTGGTGAATTTTCTCAATGAGTGGATGTCGATCTTCTAAAACTTCTTGCTGATAAATAGTATTAGCAAATTTAGCCACCCCATAGAAGTACCCTAAAATAGCCGAGAAACTTACATGCGCCCCCACCGAAACCAGAGAACGAAGTCCTACGAGCATCATAAATTCTGGCCAAGAGAACAGACTCATTTGGCTAATATTTGAAAAATATTGCAGATTCTCAACAAACGCAAAACCAAGTGCAACCACAATAGAAAACTGAATCGCCTCCCCAACAGAGTGTATTTTTTCTTCGTCCGAAAATCGTAAAACAAGATGCTTTGAAAACTCTTCTAACATACCCACAATCATAAACAACCACACCTTTTCATGCAGCGACAATATACCCGCAAAAGCCACTAAACCACATAAAACTCCTACCGATATAAAGAAAAATGGCGTCTCTAAGATTTTCTTTAACTTTCGCCGAAAGACCCTCCAGCTATTATCACCCGTCAGGGTTTCAAGCGCCATCATCATTAAGGCAATGAAAACAAAGATGCCAAAAACAACCGTCACCGTCGCCACTATATAAGCCAGTAACGAACTCGCATTATTAAGAACCAGTAAATCACCAAAATAGACAAACAGATTTGTATGCTCCAAATACATAACGCCTTGATCCCAATATTTTTCATAAAGCTTAATGGGCAACACCGAGCACATCCCTGCCACAAAAGTAAGCCATAAATATCGACGCTCTGCCGGCAAGTTCTTCCGCAAAAAAAACAACCACACCAAAATAGGGAACAAAGACAACGCGCCTATAAACAACCACTGTTGCCCTAAGTTATCTAGAAAATTCATACCCTATTTAATAAAATCATTATAATATTATAAAACATTTTGACATAAATATCAATTCATTTCATTTAATTACAATTAGAACAAGAAGCCCTCTCAAAAGAAAGCCACCAAAAGTTGATAATTTTATGGATCTAAATAGGGTCAAGGCACATTAAACCTCACAAAAAATGGCCCTTTCTCCACTTGATGATCGCTACGCTGCCCGAGTCGAAGTTTTAAATTCTATCTTTTCTGAATTTGGACTTATGAAGTTTCGAACCATTGTAGAAATCCAATGGCTCCTAACGTTATGTGAGCAAGGCATTGCCCCAAAACTACCGGATGATGTCAAAATTGGACTCGAAACTTTATGTGAAAATTTTACAGCCGAAGAATACGCGGCCATAAAAGTGTTTGAAGCCACGACCAATCATGATGTAAAAGCCGTTGAATATTTCATTCGAGAACTCGTGCCCCAAAGTCATTGGAGCTGGATTCATTTCGCTTGTACCAGTGAGGATATTAATAATTTGGCCTACGGCTTAATGCTGAGCCATGGGCGCGAAGCGGTCTTATGTGTGGTCGATAATTTACTCGAAGATCTGAAACAAAAATCACAAGATTGGAAAGCCGTACCAATGCTTTGCCGCACCCACGGTCAAACCGCGACGCCTTCGACCATGGGGAAAGAGTGGGCCGTCTTTTGGGATCGAGCCCAAACCATCAGCCAAAGCCTTGAAGGCGTACCCCTAACGGGGAAAATTAATGGTGCAACCGGAACTTATTCGGCTCATGTAGCCGCTAAAGCCGATATTGACTGGATTCAATTCAGTCATGATTTTGTCACCGACAAGCTCGGTTTAACCTGGAACGCGCTCACAACGCAGATTGAACCGCATGACCAACAAGCCCTATTGTTAAACGAAATGGGGCGGTTAAGTAATGTTTTAATCGATCTTTGTCGTGATGTTTGGGGCTACATTTCTTTAGGTTATTTTGGTCAAAAAACGATCGCCGGAGAAGTTGGATCCTCTACCATGCCCCATAAAGTAAACCCCATTGATTTTGAAAACGCAGAAGGAAACTTCAAATTAGCTCGTGGCCTTGGTCGCACTTTAAGCGACGAACTGCCAGTTTCTCGATGGCAACGAGACTTAACCGACTCAACCCTGCAACGCAATTTTGGGATTGTGTTTGGTCACTTTTACCTAGCGCTTAAATCACTACAGAAAGGTTTAGGCAAATTAGAGCTAAAAGAAGAGCGCTTAGCAGCCGACTTAGAGAAAGCCCCTGAAGTCTTAACCGAAGCCGTACAAACCGTTTTACGAGCTTATGGGCACCATGATGCCTATGAACAATTAAAGGCCTTCTCACGCGGCCAAGCGCTCAATCTAGAGCAAGTCTATGAATTTGTAGAACAATCAGATTTACCCGAAGAAGAGAAAAGCAAACTACGCACTTTAACTCCGGGTACGTACACAGGTTTAGCCGAAAAACTGGTCGATAAATTTGTGGTTTAATCCCTATGATTTTTATTGGCGTTGGTTCCTCTGTTGGTCAGGCAGAAAGCCACTTTAAAAAAGCCGAGCAGTATTTAGCTCGGGCCAACGTCGGGCTGGTTAAAAAATCGGCCTTACTCAAAAATCCGCCTCAAGGTGGGGTAGCTCAAAACGAATTCACCAACGCGGTTTGGCAAATAGAGTTTTGGGAAACACCGTGGCAAAAGGTTAATTGGGTTTTATTACCGAAAAAGCGACGCCTCAAGCTAAAAGCCTACCAACTTTTAAAAATACTACAGTCTTGCGAAAACAGCTGTAACCGAATAAGAGAAAAGAAATGGGATGACCGAACGCTTGATTTAGACCTCTTAATGTTTCACCAATTAGAATTAAACGAGGCGCATTTAAAAATACCGCATCCACTTATTCCTGAGCGAAATTTTGTCCTTCTGCCCTGGCAAGAATTAGTCGACAAAAATTTTGAAATCCCTAAGTTCGGGAAGATAAGCTCCCTTATAAATCGCTTAACCCGAAATTAACATGACGACTGAAGAAGCCATTCGCGCCATTCTAAAAAATATTGGAGAAGACCCCGATCGTGAAGGCTTAGTAGAAACGCCTAAACGAGTAGCCAAAGCACACCAAGAGCTTTTTTCTGGTTACTCAGTAGATCCAACCTCGCTCTTAAAAACTTTCACCAATGAAGGCTATGACGAAATGTTGGTCGTAAAAGACATTGAATATTACTCAAACTGTGAGCACCACATGCTGCCTTTTTTTGGAAAAGCACACGTAGCGTACATTCCCGATAAAACGATTACTGGTTTATCAAAATTACCAAGACTCGTAGATGTTTTTGCAAGAAGATTGCAAAACCAAGAAAGACTCACCGTACAAGTCGCTAACACCCTAATGGAAAGCCTAAGTCCAGCGGGCGTAGCGGTTCAATTTTCAGGGCTTCATATGTGCATGTGTAGCCGTGGCGTAGGACAATCAAAATCAGAAACCGTCTCGACTTGTTTTCTCGGAAAATTTAAAGAAGACCCAAGTCTTCGAGCCGACTTCTTCAATCAAATTAAAAACTAGATTAAAGAGAAAGTCTCGGCAGAGCTTCAACATATTGTACCGTTGGAGCTTCACCCCCTTCTTTTTGTAATTGCCAATAAGCAGCGGCGCCAATCATGGCCGCATTATCGGTTGAGTATTCTATTTTTTTCGGGGTTTTAATTTCTACACCATACTGATGCATAAACTTAGTAAAGGCTTTATTTAAGTACGTATTAGCCGAAACTCCACCCACAAAATAAAAAGCCTTAAGCTCCGGATGAGCCTCAAAAATAGTTTTAAATTTTTTAATAAAAATACGTCCACAGGTCTCTTCAAAGCTAGCACAAACATCGTTAATAAAAACAGCGGCCTCAGGCGCTTGATTTGAAAAATCACCCTCAAGCCAGGCTGGGTACTCCGCCTCCACCAAACGTCGAACCGCTGATTTCACCCCTGAAAAAGACAGATCTAAACTCTGCTTCCCTAAATTTGGAACCGGAAAATTATATTTTTTTCGATCACCCGTTTCAGCTCTTTTAGAAATTAAAGGCCCCCCAGGATACCCCAACCCCAGCATTTTAGCGACTTTATCAAACGCTTCTCCAACCGCATCATCTAAGCTTCCACCCAGTTTATACCAGGTGGTAGCATTTTCCCAAAAATAAAATTCTGTATGCCCTCCAGATGCCGTTAAAACCAGAGCCGGAAAACCTATTTCGTTTATATCTCTTTCTAAAAAAACCGAACACAAATGCCCGTAGACGTGGTGAACGGGAATCAATGGTATATCGTACAGCAAAGACAAGAAACTCGCCGCAGTAGTGCCACTAAGCAACGATGTCTGCAATCCTGGCCCATACGTCACCGCTAAGTAATCTATCTCACGCATCTCAAGCTCGGCTTCGCTTAAAGCTTGCTCTAATACAGGCCGCCAAGCCTCAGCGTGTAAGCGAGCGGCAATTTCTGGCACCACCCCTCCCCAAGCATTATGTTCTAATTGTGAAACTCGAACCGAGCTTAAAACTCGAACCCCATTTTCTATAATGGCCACCGCGGTATCGTCACACGAAGTCTCGAAAGCTAAAATTTTCATACGCCAATTCAGCTTAATTATTTTAAAAGAATAAAAAAGAGCCCTCTAAGAAAAGAGAGCTCTCGAGGGCTTTAATCAAAGAAAAAAACTAAATCATCACTTCAACGACTAAATCCTTACGGAATTTTTTGTAAAGAATTTTTTCAGCCATTGTTTTCATAGCTTGCTCTAAACCTTTTTCTGGTCGAGAAGGGTCATACTGACGAGTCCAAACATCTTTTAGTTCTTTTTCTAGTAACTGAAAAATTTCGTGTTTCGCATTCATATAAAGAAATCCACGAGAACGTAGTTCCATATTTTTAATTTTCCCTTTTTCATGTTCTACTCGCACCATAATAATGCCCGCTTCCGATATTTTTTGTCGATCTTCTAGCACGCTATCATGCACTTTTTCACCTAGCTGAACTAAAACCGTTTTTTGTGGCACCGCTTCTTTTTCGGTCATTAAGCGAACCCCTTTGGGCCCTACAATCGCGCCTCGACCATTCTTCATCACAATCACGTTTTCAGGCTTATAACCTAAATCTCGCACCACCATTTCGCCGTGGCCCTTTCGCATATACACTTCCCCGTGAATAGGCGCCATAAATTTAGGATTCAGTAAGGCACACATCAATTTACATTCTTCGGCATTACCATGCCCAGACACATGTGTGTTCATATCTTTATGATCAATTACCTTACAACCAATTTCCGCTAAGTTATTAAGTACCGATACTACCGCCATATCATTTCCAGGAATCGGAGACGAAGCAAACACCACCGTATCTTCTTTACGAAGTTTTACTTTAGGATGTACCCCTGCTGCCATTCGAGTTAAGGCCGCTAGCGTTTCCCCTTGTGACCCTGTAGACAGAATCATCACCTTACTAGGATCCATTTTATCGGCTTTCGGACTCATAATTTGCAGGGTCTTCTCTTTACACTTCAAGTAATTTAATTTTCGCGCTACCGCGATATTCCGCTCCATTGATCGTCCAGATAAAAACACCGTTCGACCAGAAGCCTCAGCCGCTTCAACCGCTTTAGCAACACGACCAATGTTAGAAGCAAAAGTCGCCATTAAAATTCGACCTTTACTGCCTTTAATAATTTTCCCAATATCTTCGGCAATCACTCGTTCAGAAATTGTATGCCCTGACTTCAGTGAATTCGTCGAATCAATCATCCCTAATACCACGCCTCGTCGACCAATTTCAGCAATTCGACCTAAATCGGCTGGCTGATCATCGGCTGGATTGTGATCAAATTTAAAGTCTGAACTATCTACAATCGCGCCATAAGGCGTATTAACGACGATTCCCACGCCATCCGGAATAGAATGATTTACGTGGAAAAATTCTACTTCAAATTTCCCTGCCTTAATTTTAGATTTAGGCGTAATTTCAGTAATTTTTAATTTCTTACGATCTAAATGTTCATCACACGTAAGCACCAAAAGTTCTTTTGTTAAACGCGTCGCAAACAAAGGCGGAAAGCCCAAGTCTGGCAAAATATAAGGCGCCCCACCAATATGATCTAAATGACCATGCGTATAGAAAACTCCTTTAATTTTATGCTTATTTTTAATCAAGTAGGTTAAGTCTGGCACTAAGGCATCAACCCCTAAGTGTTCGACAGACGGGAACACCAAACCTGTATCAATAATGATAATCGTGTCATCCCACTCAATGAACATCATGTTCATCCCGACTTGTTCCATCCCTCCAATGGGAACCACTCGAATCTCACCTTTAGGCGCTGATTTAATAAAATTCGTTGGATGAAATTTATCACGTTTTTCCGCCGTTGGACGATGATACGCTGGATCATTGTTAGTGGGTTTCGCCGTTAAGTTTGGCCGACGAAATCCGCCACCACCGCCACCATTTCGATTCCCTCCACCTTGTGATCGATTATTATTTGGTCGCGGTTTCCGGTCTGCGTTATTCGCCGGAGTCGGCTTCGGAGTTGGTGTGCCGGCTTTTGCTGGCGCTTCTGTTTTTGTTTCAACCGTTTTAGCGGCTGGGGCTGGTGTTGAAGGGGTTTTCTTTTTTCCAAAAAGTCCTTCTTTGTTCAGCCAATTTCCTAGTTTGTCTTCTGACATTTTATAAATGTATTAATGAATATTTGATTTAAGATATTCAGTCATACTAATTCTGTTTTTCTTGGAACTCTGATCTATTTTAACAAAGTTTGAATGTTGAATTTGCTTGACTGCGCTACCAGTTTGTCCGCACTTTTGGCGGAAAATGTGAGAATAGGTGCGCCCTGCTAAGCAGAACTGCTAAACCGAAATTCTCTATTTAAATCTGGTCTAGTGTAGAGTAATTACCCTCGGAAGTCAAACAAGCCCAATCACTTGAACCTGGAGTTGCAATATTTAAATTTTTTATTTAAGCCAGTCCACCTTGACGGTCTAGACGCTGTAATTCGCTATAGCCTCCAATAAAATTTCCGTCTAAAAAAATCATCGGCACGGTCCCATAACCTCCAACCGAATCTGATATTTTTTTCCGCAACGAAGGATTGTTTGAAATATCATGATCTTCAAACTTTATTTTTTTCTGTGCTAAAAGCGCTTTTGCTTGGACACAATAAGGACACGTTGGTTTTGTATAAAGCGTTGCTTTCATTTTATTTAATCAAAAAAGCCGCCGGTATTCCCGACGGCTTAAAAGTCTTTACAGTTTTTCAGCGAGTTCAACTATTCGGCAAGAGTATCCCCATTCATTATCGTACCAAGATAAAACTTTCACCAAGTCGCCCATAACGTAGGTTGAATCGGCATCAAAAATTGAACTACGAGAATCTTGTTTGAAATCCATAGAAACAAGGGGTTTATCATTGTACCCCAAGATGTGTGGATTTTTTTCTGAAGCCGCTTTAACCGCAGCATTTACAGCTTCCACGGTAACTGGTTTTTGGACTTTAACCGTTAAATCTACCAATGAAACCGTTGGGGTTGGGACTCGTACCGCCATCCCTGTTAATTTACCTTTAAGGTTTGGAAGCACTAACGCAACAGCTTTCGCCGCTCCCGTTGAAGTTGGTACCATATTAAGAGCCGCTGCCCGACCTCGTCGTAAATCTTTTCCGCCTAAATCAAGCACAGGTTGACTCGTCGTGTACGAATGAATAGTGGTCATTAAACCAGATTCAATCCCAAACTCATCATCAAGCACCTTCGCAATAGGCGCTAGACAATTGGTCGTACAAGAAGCATTAGAAACCAAAGTTTCATTTCCCGTAATTTGATCACAATTAGCCCCAATCACAAAGGTATCAAAACCATCACTCTTAGCCGGAGCTGAAATAACAACCTTTTTAGCGCCTTGATCAATATGTTTTTGAGCGCCTTCAGCTTTTCGAAAAACACCGGTACATTCAAGTACCACGTCTACTTCTAAATCACCCCAAGGTAATTCTTCAATATTACGAGTGGTAAACTTGCTGATTGATTTTCCATCAATAACTAAAGTATCGTCCCCTTTAGCTTCTACGGTCCCTGGGTAACGTCCAAAGTTTGAATCATAACCAAATAATAAAGCACTATGCTCAATCGGTGATGGATCATTAATCGCTACCAATTCAAGTGTGTCCTTATGGTCTTGCATAATAATACGAGCCGCTGAGCGACCGATGCGACCAAAACCGTTAATAGCAATTCGTTTTTTCATGTGTGTATTAGAGGAAGATAAATTTCGTCGCTATTATACCCGAAATAAGCCCCGCTGTGAATTCAAAACTTTGACATTTATACGACTTAAATTTAAGGTTTAAACAAATGAAAAACAGCACCACCACAACCCTTATTTGCACGAGCCTTTAACTGGCTGGGTTTAGTGGAACTTTTAATTTCTCAACTCCCTGCCACAAAATGGAAAGGGGCCTTTTAATTTAACACTTCTATGAACGCTTCAGATTTAACCCTCGAACAACGCCGCCGGCACACTGCCTCTCATGTTTTATCTTACGCCGTCGGTATGGCCTTTAAAGACGTAAAGCGAGGCGTTGGCCCTCATACCGATACGGGCTTCTACCAAGATTTTGATTTTGGAGACCAGGAAGTGTCTGACAAAGATTTCAAAGCCATTGAGAAAAAAATGCGCTGGATTGTAAACAAAGACTTTAAAGTGGTCCGTGAAGAAAAAACACCCGCCCAAGCCCGAGAGTATTTTGCCAATGATGAATATAAATTAGAACTGATTGATGAAATTGAAGGACGCGGTGAAACCCTTACTTTTCATAATTTTGTAAATGAAGCTGGCGACCCAGTGTATCAAGATTTATGTATGGGAGGCCATCTAAATTCCACCGGAGAAATCGGCGTGTTTAAACTGACAAAAATGGCGGGGGCTTACTGGCGAGGCGATAGTGAACGCCCCATGATGAATCGAATCTATGGGGTTGCTTTTAAAGATGAAGCCGAACTAAAAGCCTACCAAGAATTGTTAGATGAAGCCGCTAAACGCGATCATCGTAAGCTAGGAGCAGAACTTGATTTATTCACTTTTTCAGAAAAAGTGGGTTCTGGATTGCCCCTATTTACACCAAAAGGCGCTTTTATGCGGAACCAAATTAAAGACACTATTATGGATATTCAAGGTCAATATGGCTTTGAAGAGGTTTTTATTCCACACATTACCAAAAAAGAATTGTACGAAACTTCTGGCCACTGGGATAAATTCAAAGACGACTTGTTCCATGTAAAAGGTAAAGGCGACACTCAATTTGTGATGAAACCAATGAATTGTCCGCATCACACCCAAATTTACGCCTCACAAATGCGTTCTTACCGTGATTTACCAATCCGGTACGCTGAAACGACCACCTGCTACCGAGATGAATTACCCGGAGAACTACTTGGTTTAAGCCGCGTTCGAGCCCTAACGCAAGATGATGGGCACGTATTTTGTACGAATGACCAAGTCGGCGAAGAAGTGCAAAATTTGGTCAAAGTTATCCGAGAGTTCTATACCAAATTAGGGATGTGGAATAACGACCAATTTTGGGTCAGTTTGTCGGTCCGAGATATGGCGAACAAAGAAAAATATTTAGGGAAAGACGAACACTGGAGCCAAGCCGAAGACTTTTTAGAATCTGTCGCTCAAGGCGAAAAATTACCCTATAAACGGGTTGAAGGCGAAGCCGCTTTCTACGGACCAAAACTAGATTTTCAATTTAAAGATGCCATTGGTCGTGAATGGCAACTCGCCACCATTCAAATTGATTTCGTACAACCTGAACGGTTTGGCCTTGAATACGTTAATGACCAAGGCGAAAAAGAACGTCCGGTTATGATTCATCGAGCCATTGCTGGAAGTTTAGAACGCTTTATGAGTGTGATTATTGAGCACTTTGCCGGCGCTTTTCCTGCCTGGTTAGCGCCAGTACAAGCCCATATTTTACCCGTTAACCAAGTACACGAAGAGTTTGCTTATAACTTAGCCG
>CAJQJI010000112.1 GCA_905478675.1 Candidatus Altimarinota bacterium | reverse complement strand
GAAATTAAGACTTTTGTTTGAAGGCGCGCCGTTTGCCTTTCTTTTTAATGAAGCTAATGGGGTTGGAAAAACACAAGAAGGCGGTAATATTTTGGATATTGAGGTCGTGGACTACCATCAAAACACCACCGTCTTTGTGGGCTCTAAAAATGAAGTCAAAGCGGTGACGGATATGTTGGCTTAATTTTTCAAGTGCCCTTCCGTATCGCCTTTCCCCAAGGATAAATCTTTTCTGTTTTTGCTCTATGTCCCTTTATTAGATTCTCCATGCGGAGGCTGATTTCAAGCAACAACTCTCAAGCTCGCTGGATTTCAGTTACTTAACACAATATAATAGCCGTGATGTTAATTACAGAAGCTCGGCAAAAGTATGTTCGTTACTTAAAAAACGTTAAAAATGCTTCGCCTTACACGCTTCGAAACTATGAAAAAAGTTTAGATTTTTTAATCCAAACGATTGGGTCACAAGCGCATGTCAGAGACTTAGATCTTAATACGATTGATGATTTTCAAGATTTTGTGTTTTCAAAAACAAATAGGAAAGGACAACCACTTGGTAGCAAAACCAGAAACATCTATCTTATTCCGATTCGTAGCTTTTTAAAATTTTGTATTAAACGTGAACTAGATGACCCCATTCTAGCTCCAGAAAAATTAGAGTTACTCAAAACGAATCCAAGTGACGTCTCGGGTTTAAATGAAGACGAGTTAGAACGTTTAAGAAACACCAATACGGCTAAAAACCAAACGATTGCGCTGCGAGATCGCGCGATTGTTGAAATGCTTTTTTCAACTGGCCTGAGAATTTCTGAAATGTGTGCACTGAACCGTGAGAACTTAAATCTTAAAACCGGTGAATTTAGCGTTCTAGGAAAAGGCAACAAGATTCGGAACGTCTATCTTACGCCTAACTGTATTTTGCTCTTAGAAGGCTATTTAAAGGCTCGAGACGACAACTTCCAGCCCCTCTTTATAAATGCAAAGGAACGAGCCGATCAACATTTAAGAAATGGTGAATCGCGACGCCTCAGTCGTACCGCTATTGAAATTATGATTCGAGACCGAGGCCGAAAGGCGGGTATCACCAAGCCGGTAACGCCTCATAAGATGCGGCACACCTTTGCCACTACTCTTTTACGAAACGGGGCTGATATACGATCTGTACAAGAATTACTCGGTCATGCCAGTATTGCCACCACTCAAATCTACACACACGTAGCCAACGCTGATTTAAAACGTACACACGCTCAATATTTAGAATAAAAAAAGACCTAGCGCTAAGGCCAGGTCTTCTTGTTTAAGTTCGAAACTTAAATGATTACTCAATAATAATTGGTTGATCAATTAGTTCTTCTTCTTGATTTTCTTCTTCTAGATCAATTTGACCATCTTCATCAGTTGTATCTACTTCTTCAGCTGGTTCTGGTTCTGGTTCGGCTGATACTTCAGCTTCAGCTTGAACTTCTTCTTCCGTCATTACTTCTGGTGCTGGTTCCGCAGCAGGCTCTTCTTCAATAGTTAATTCGACATCACTATTTAAAGCGGCATCAAGTTCATTTTCAAGTGTGTCTAGTGCTGCGTCAAGCTCAACATTAACTTCAGTTGAGTCATCCATTTCTTCCATTGGTTCATTCTCTACTGCTTCTTCGAAAGCACGATCTACAGAAACTGGAGTTTGAGGAACTTGTGGTTGAGCAGGCGCCCCACAAGCGGTTAGTAGCACAGCTACTGCCAGTGCAGGAAAGAGGGTCAAGAAACTTTTCATATTGATTTTTAGATTAAAAAAATAAGTTACGAACCCCATTTTACAGGCATCCACGGGGCTTGTCAAATTATGCTGGTTCCGGTCTAGATTAAATAGCCAGACTGATTAAACTGAATCGTGATATGCAGAATTACACTATTCATTCCTTCCCTTTATTCTCCGACAAACGGGGAACTTTAATCCCCTTTGAACTTAATGAAAATTTTCCATTCGAAGTTAAAAGAGTTTATCTGGTCACCGCTCACGATTCACAAAGACGTGGTGGCCATGCTCACAAAATAGAATCTGAACTATTTGTGGCGGCCCAAGGCTCTATTAAAATGCTTGTGAACCAAGCTGGCGCTGATGAAATTATTACGCTCGATACGAAGAATAAAGCGGTTGAAGTACTGCCCTACTGCTGGCACGAATTCTATGATTTTTCTGAAGATGCGGTGTTGCTGTGTTTTTCGTCTACGCACTACTTACCTGGGGAAGAAAACTATATTACGGACAAAGACGCCTTTATCTCTGCGTTAAGAAATTAAAACTTAAACCATAATTTCTACATCCGCTTGCCGCTCTTTTTTCCCTAAATCTACGACTTTTTTATTTTCCCAATATTGATTCTTCGGATCAGGATGAAAACGCAGTTCTGTACTTTTGAGGACTATTTTTGCCCCTGGTTTTTTAAAATCTGGATTTCGATAAATTTTTTTCAACTGCAGCCATCTTAAAATCGACTCTATCAAGCCACCTTTTTTCAAAGCGTACTGAGGACTTTTTTTCTTCCTATGTTGAGCCGTTTTAACCAACACCGGAAACGATTCACTAAAAGCTTCCACCCAACTATTGGCTTCCACAAAATCCTCCCATAAATTATAGGGATCATATAAAGGCTGATTATGACTAAATAGATGCGCGCTATAAGCATCTTGTTCCATAATCTCTAAACTATCAGCCGTAATGAAATGATTTGGACAAATACACGCTCGATGGTGCGCCGGCTTAGAAAGATTAAAGGTTAGCTTTAAGATCAGGTTTGTAAAAAAACGAGCCGTCCAAATTCCCCCAGGCTGAGTCACTATAAAAAAATCTATATCAGAATTTTGGTCTCCCCGCCCTTGGGCGATACTGCCACTTAAAAAAACCGCGACTACTTTAGGCAAATGGCCAACTACCTGAGCCCATTTATAAGCCTTTGTGTTTAATTTATCAATTACTGTTGAGGGTTCGAAATCATGCATAAGCGTGATCTCATTGTATCTACGTATCCTCGTACCTGTAAAGATAAAAGCAGTTTAAGTTCAAGGATAATAACATCGCCAGCTTCAGCTGAATCGGGTGATAATGATGCACAAAAATCATACCAAGGCCCATTTGAAGCCAGCACCTCATAAGCAATTTGAGTCATAGTGTTTCGGACAAAATTAACTTGTTCTTGGCTTAGTTCAAATTCATTAGGATTAAAAATAAACCGTTGTAACAATGATCTTAACAGCGTAATGTCATTCCGAAATAATGGGTCATCTAGGACTAAGGCTGGCCTTAGTAGCCCTAAAAAATTTGCCATTAGGCATTGCTCTGCCTCCAAAGGCCCTCCATACACTCTGGCTGCAGCTGAAACGATTTCAGGGGTTTCGTAAAAACTAAGCTGCTCTGCCAAATAACTACGGAGTGGTATCTTTGATGTAGACGTACTTATTGAATCCATGCAGGTTAAAACTTAACCAACGTTGCATCCCAGATTAGATTATGAAGAAAACCATTTTCGGCCTTTTCGGTTTGAAACTCTTCCCCTTTAAAAACCTGCTGCTTCATAAAATCATACTTAGCCGCCAGCACGTCTGAATAGGTAGCGATTTGTCGAAACTTCTCGCCGTGTAGACGATAAAATAAATAGCTTTCCGCAAAGTCTTCAAACGGCGAGGTCATCGCATATCCAGAGACAAAATCAGAACGAGTAGCCAAGAGGCTTTTGGTTTTATAATCCACCCAAGACAAATGATAAAAATCTAAGCTTGGATCATTAGCAAACACTTGTGTTCCATTCGTCCAAAAGACCGTTTTAGTGTAAGAGTCTGTGGTTAGCGTTCCCAAGTCGACAATATGCCCCATCTCGTGGGTAAATACGGCTCTTAACTCATCCTCAGAGCTAATCGAATCGGTATTTAAAATCATCATCTGTGAATTAGCTAACCCACGTGAAACATTTGTATCCTTTCTCACTTCAAGTTTTTTTAAAGAGGCCGTGTGCATGGTTGGCAAATCAAGCAATGAAGCCTGTAGCGTTGATTGAATATTATCCAGCTCTGTTTTATCTTCCCGGCTAAACTTTTTAGCGGAGAATAAACCTTCCCAAGGTTTTTTTGAAAAATATTGCGTAATGCCGCCTGATTTTTTAACCGTCGTAATACTAAAATTTTTTGTTTCTGCCGCGCTGGCTGGCGGTACACTGGCAAAGGAAAGCAACAAAAGAAAGCTGAAAACCAATAAAACAACACGCATAAAGTAAGATTTAATAAACTTTTACTTTTATATATTTGTTTTATTTATTTACTTTTTAAATCATTCTGCTCTTTTGTCAAATTCTTCGTAATAGAAAAAAACGTCCCTTTGGACGTTTTTCTATATTCAATCTCTAAGTTTTTTCCTTAAGCTTTCTTCTTTTTAGATTCAGCTTTTTCAATTACGGTAACTTCAACCTTTCCACCCGCTTTCTCAATTGCTTCTTTAGCCGTAGCTGAAACGAGTACTTCACTTAAGTTTAACTTCTTTTTAAGTTCTGTTCCGTCATTAAGGATTTTAACCCCCATGCCTTTTTTAGTCACAAATCCAGCTTCGACTAAAGCGGCGAAATCAATCTTAGCTCCGTCTTTAAAAGCTTCTTCTAAAGCCCCAAGCTTAACAATTTGATTATAAACTTTGTTTGGGCTTCGGAAACCACGCATTTTAGGCATACGTTTGATAAGAGGGGTTTGTCCTCCTTCGAAACCAGGACGAACGCCTCCACCTGATCGAGCGTTTTGACCGTTCATCCCACGACCTCCGTAAGTACCGTTACCGGTAGCATTACCTTGACCACGACGCTTTCGCGCCACTTTTTTATTTTTCGGAGTCAATTCGTGTAATTTCATAGTGTAATACTTTAGGTCTAACTTTTAAGGCTTAAGCGTCTTTCTTTTTAGGAGCCGCTTTTTTAGCTGGAGCTTTTTTCTCCGCTTTAGGTTCGTCTGTTTTAGCTTCAGGCGTTTCTTCCGCTTTATTTTCAATTGGGGCTCTATTTTGAAGCGCTTTTAAACATTCCATAGTCGCGTAAACAGAATTTAATTTGTTTCGTGAACCGTGCATTTTAGAAAGCACATTTTTAATACCAGCTAGTTCAAGCACTTTACGTACCGCTCCACCAGCAATTACCCCTTTCCCTTCTGGCGCCGGAAGCAAGAATACTTTACTCGCTTTAAATTTGTAACTTACGGCATGAGGAATGGTGTCTTCAAAGATCGGTACGGTTACTAAGTTTCGTTTTGCTTCGGCAATGGCTTTTTGCACGCCACTCATAACTTCTGCAGATTTACCGATTCCGTAGCCAACTCGTCCTTTTTGATCACCAATTACAACTGAAACTCGGAAACGAAGTTGTCGTCCTCCTTTAGTTACCCGTGTTACTCGGTCAATTTGAATAATAGACTCTTCAAATTCTTTTGCTTCACGTGGTTTACGATCACGACGTCCTCGACCACCGCCACTTCGACGGTTGCCTTGATCGGCGCTATTTCCACCAGTTCGTTTATCAGCTACAACCTTCGGTTGATCCGCTTGAACTTTTGGAGCTGCCTCTGCAGCCGGAGCTGGAGTAGCTTCTGTTTTTGGTGTCGTATTTTCTTCTGTCATAGTTTAAATAGGTTGTTTTTAAGCGCCAGTCTTTAAAATTTTAATCCAGCTTCACGAGCCGCATCGGCTAAAGCTTTAATTTGACCATGGTATAAATAACCATTTCGGTCAAAAGTTACTTCAGTTACTTTGGCCTTCTTGGCTAAATCCGCAATAGCTTTACCCACTTCTTGGGCACCAGCTAGTCCTGGTTTACCTTTAAGGTTAGAAGTACCACATAACACTTTGTTTTGTGCGTCATCTACGATTTGAGCGTAGATAGCTTTAAGTGAGCGGTAAACTACGAGTCGTGGTCGACCTGAAGTTTTAGCTTTTGCATGCGTGCGTCGAGCACGGGCAAGTCGTTGTTTTCGTTTAATATCAATAGTACTCATGATTATTTAGCGGCTGATTTACCAGCTTTAAGTTGTACGTGTTCATCGGCATATCGAACCCCTTTCCCTTTATATGGTTCAGGTTTTCGAAGTGAACGGATGTTTGCGGCCGTTTGACCGACTAATTGTTTATCAATACTTGAAAGAGTGAAGATGTTTTGGTTTTTTTCGTCAAACTGAACACTCACCCCTTCTGGAAGTGGGAATGTAATAGAATGAGAGTAGCCAAGATTAAGTTCTAAGTCAGTTCCTTTTTGAGCCACTCGATACCCAACCCCTCGTACTTCTAATTTTTTAGAGAAACCTTCAGTCACTCCATCCATCAAGTTCTGAACCAAACTTCGGTAAAGACCGTGTCGAGCTCGAGCCGATTTAGAATCATTCGCTCGCTCTACAACAATCGTTCCATCAACTTGCTTAAGCGAAACAAATTCAGCCTCAAAGGTTTGTGATAATTCCCCTTTTGGGCCTTTAACACTTACCACGTTCCCGTCGATTTTTACTTCAACTTTTTCTGGGATTGTAACCGGTTTTTTTCCAATACGTGACATAATATAAATTTGAGCGCTTAACGCTGATTAATTAGCTAACTTCACACAATAATTCTCCACCTACCCCAAGAGTTCGAGCTTCGTATCCCGTAATAACTCCTTTTGAAGTAGAAACAATCGCAATCCCTAATCCGTTTAATACTCGACGAACCTCTTGGCTTCCAACGTAGATACGTTGACCAGGTTTAGAAACTCGTTTAAGGGTTAAGGTTTTTTCAGGTAAACCTAACACGAGATTTTTGAATGCTTTTCCTTCTACGTCTTCAATATCAATTGAAGCTAAGAATTTATTGCGAAGCATTACTCGTGCCATCTCTTTTTTTAATTTAGAGTAAGGCACTTTTACTTGTGATTGTCCCGCCATTTGAGCGTTACGAATTCGTGTTAGAAAGTCTGCGATTGGATCTACCATAGTGTAAGTTTAAAGTTTTAATTTGTTTACCAAGAAGATTTACGAACTCCTGGAATTTCTCCTTTTTCGGCTAGTTCACGGAACAAACAACGAGAGATACCGAAGTCACTCATGTATCCACCAACACGGCCTGTAATTTTGCATCGGTTATAAGCACGAGTTTTGTACTTATCTTTTGCTTTAGTAGCGTGTTTCACTTGATCATACGTACCATCCGCTTTTTTAGCTTTAGCACGCTCCATCATGCGTTGTTGTTTGACGATCATTGCTTTTCGTACCATTTTGAATTAATTAGTTTCTTCTTTAGCTTCATGCTTTTTGATGAACGGAAAGCTCATCTCTTCAAGCAACTTAACAGTATGCTCTTTATCTTTTGTACTAGTAACAATAGTTACTTGCACCCCGTGAACCTTACGTGGATCTTCTACATCTACTTCAGGGAAAACGGTATGTTCGGTGAAACCAAAAGAACAGTTCCCGTCTTTATCAAAAATATTTCGTTTCACACCGCGGAAACCACGAACTCGAGGAAACACAACGTTGATCACTTTATCTAAGAAATCATAAGCGCTTTCACCTCGAAGGGTTACACACATACCAACCGGCATACCTTCTCGCAACTTAAAGTTAGAAACAGACATACGAGACTTTCTTAATACTGGTTTTTGTCCAGTAATTTTTGTCAGCGTCTCTTCCACCGTCCCATAGTCTTTAGTTCCAAGACGTTGCATATAAGACCCCATCCCTACATTCACGACGACTTTTAAAATTCGTGGTGCCTGCATCACATTCTTCATTCCAAGATCTTTAATTAACTTTGGAAGAATTTCTTTTTGGTAACGTTGTTGTAGTTCAGATGCCATGGTTACGCTTTAATCTTTTTAACTTCTTTCTTTGCTGCCTCTTTCTTAGGGGCTTCTTTTTTTACGGCTGCTGCCTTCGTAATAGCTTGACCAGATTTTTTTGCAATCCGAGTTTTAGCTCCTTTGGCATCAACCAAGTATCCAACTCGCGTTGGCCCACCCGATTTAGGGTCTACCACAGACACATTAGAAATGTGAATTGGAACGAAGATCTCTGTACGATCCCCTGGAACTCCATCACGTCCTTTTACATGTTTAGTCTTAGAGTTAATCCCTTCAACTAAAACTTTATCTTGTGCAGCGTAGATTTTAGAAACTACACCCGATTTACCACGGTCTTTACCCGTTCGCACTACTACGTTATCGCCTACTCTAATTTTCATGGTTTATAGTACTTCAGGAGCTAGAGAAATAATTTTCTGGAAACCTTTATGTCGAAGTTCACGAGCCACTGGACCGAAAACCCGAGTTCCTTTTGGCTGTCCTTGTTCATTAACAATCACCACCGCATTCTCATCAAAACGAATATAACTTCCGTCTCGACGTCGAACTGGAGAAACTTGACGCACAATAACCGCCCGTTCAACTTTTTTCTTTTTAACAACTCCTTTTGGAGCGGCCGTTTTTACTGACACAACAATCACATCTCCTACTTCTGCGTAACGTCGTTTTGAACCTCCCAAAACTTTAATACACATCACAGTTTTTGCGCCGGTGTTATCAGCTACCCGAAGGCGAGTCATATCTTGAATCATGCTGTTTTTTCAATATTAGTTAACGCCCAAGTTTTTCGCTTAGAAACTGGTCGAGCCTGAACGATAGAGACTTCGTCTCCAACTTTAGCCGCCCCCTTCTCATCATGTACTAAAAAGTTTTTAGTTCGTAGATATTGTTTTTTGTACTTCGGATGAGTTTGGTACGAGCGAACTTGCACCTTAATAGTTTTCTCACCTGAGATTTTTACAACAACGCCTTGCTTGGTAATCATTATGAAGCTTGGTTATTTAGCAGTGTTTTAATTTGTGCGATCAAACGTCGTTTTTTTGAAATTTGTGACGTATCAGCACTCTGTTGTGTCTTAACGTGAAATCGGCTAACTGCCAACTCTCGTTGAGTTTTTCGTAGCTGTTCGTACAGCTTCTTAACATTCATTTGTCGTAGTTCTTGAATTTTCATGGCTTACAACTGATTATCTATTACTTTACATTTAACCGATAGCTTGTAGGTAGCCAACTTAAGTGCTTCTCGCATCAAGTCTTTATCTGCCCCAGCCATTTCAAATAGAACTTTACCTGGTAGCACTTGTGCCACCCATTTATCCGGAGCCCCTTTACCAGAACCCATCGGAACCTCACCAGACTTAGCCGTCAGGATTTTATCAGGAAAAACCCGAATCCAAACCTTCCCACCTCGTTTCACTGCACGAGCAATTGCTCGACGAGCGGCTTCAATTTCACGAGCATTTAATTCTCCAGCGCTAGTCGCCTTAATACCAATTTCTCCGAAAGAAATTTTGTTTCCTCGAGTCGCCACGCCACTCCCTTGAGAGCGCATACGATGTTGTCGTCGGAATTTTGATTTTTTAGGCTGTAACATGAGATTTATTAACTAGTAGAACTAGGTTTTATAAACGGAGCACCGAAGTGATTCCGATCCTGCTAAGCAGGGATTAAATGTGTTCAGAATGTAGTTTGTCGCTTCTTTTAAGCTTTGACACATACACCCTTAAAGCCGGCCGATAGTACAAAGAAGCTATAAGCTGTCAAGAGAAGTTTGAGGGTTTTATAAAGACCTTCTTTTAAAAGCCCTTTTTAATGACTTTGATAAGTACTATAACCACGATAAGGACTACTATATCGCCGAGACGTAGTTCGGCGCTCTGAAGTAGTATTAACCGCCTCAATTGTACTTGATTCGGTTTTTTCTTTGGCTCGCAACAATTGATAATAACGCAGTCGAGCCGACACACTCGAGGTTTGATCTGGTACCTTTTCATCGGCACTATTTTCCCCCATTAATTTTTTATAATAATTATAGGCCCCCTCTTCAGCCCGCGCTTTTCGAGTAGAGTATTCTTGCACCCAATCTTCTAATTGCGCATATTCTAAAATATAAGAACGCCCCAAAGAATCTTTAAGCGTAGGAATTCCGATATAATCGCCAAACTGGTCAAAAGCCGCGCCGCCAGAGTTCCCAAAATTTACCCGGGCATCGGTTTGCGTATACAGCTCGCCGGTGTTTTCTAATCTGTAACGTGCCAACACTTTCCCTCGAGTCGTGGTTGGAGAATCGCCTTTAAAATCCAAACCTTGGTCTGGATTTTCTTGCCAGGCTTCAAACGCTTCTAAAGTTTTAGTGCCGCCGAAATTTTGCACCGTTGACTCATCTGGTACTGGAAAACCTACAATTCTAATGACATCATCGACACTTCTAATAGCCGTTGAGGGACGCACAGACATTAAAAAGTCCTCTGGGTCGAGGGTTTTTACTAAAGCTACATCCATAGTTGAATGAAGCGCGGATACCCCCGCGGCCACATTACACTCGACCGCACGGGTTTCTTGCGCTTGCCCGGGGCACAGCAAAACAAAATCAGCCACTTGCGAATCGACTTTTACGACGTGCTTATTGGTAATCACCAAGTCTTTGGCAATGGCCGTCCCCGAACCAAAAGAAAATGGGGTTAGTTTCTCCGTGGTTTCATCCCAGTCTAAAGCCACAATTTGCACTAACTCCGCGTTAGCAAAGGTCGTTAAAGGCACGCAAAGAAGGCCTAGCAGCAGAATATATATTTGTTTCATTTCGCTTAGTATAAACGAAGTGAGGGGATTTGTCGTGACGATTTCATTCGTCATTTCGAGCGCAGCTTCGCGGAGCCGAGAAATCTATCAAGAACAAGACCGGTCTCTACAAGCGTACTTCAAATTAGAGACCGGTCTTGTGGCTCGTTGTCCCCCCTGGCAGAGTCTCTTTTTGAAGGACTCTGCTATTCCTCAATCATCAGAGTCCCGTGCCGGAGACTCTGACGAGGAGGGAATCCTGAGTTATCTATTTACCCCCATCAAGTTTGAGAAATTTTTATCTAATTTTAGCTTTGCCTCATCAATATAATTTAGTAATTCAGTTATAGAGTCTTTTCGATTTTGCACTTCACTTACTTCCATTTTACTAATTAAAAACGTTGATTGCAGGAGTCTCTTTTCCAAATTTCTAACTAAGAACTCAGTTTCAGGATCAAGTAAAATAGTATTACGATTCAGAAGCTTAAGATACTCATCAAACGCATCATTAAAGTCTTTTAGATTATCCCCCTCTGGGTAATCAATAAAAATATCTAAGCATTCTTCCATATACACGAGTGAAGCAAAAAGGTGTTTAATTACATCCGCGCGATCAAGATGAAGTTTATCCTGAACTGTTTTAGAAACTGCATTTCTATGCCCTAAAAACAAACCCAGCAATACTCCTACAATTGTGCCTCCTGCCCCGATTAAAGCTACAACAATTTCATTCATCAATAACAGTATAGAAGATTCTGAAATAAATTAAGCATCCTCCATACTCTTTCTTGTCTTCTAAGTTCGAACTCTAATTTAAAGTGCACTCGTAGAGTTCGAACTTGAAGACTACAGAGACCGGTCTCCAAAAAATCAGACACGACAAAAAAACCTCTCACCGTCTTTTCGACTAAATATCTCTCGGCGATAGGCAGGAAGAAACCTTCGATTCTAAATACAAAAATGAAGATCTCTCGGCAAGCTCGAGAAGACGTTTTTATACACAAAAAAACCGCTGATACGGTTGGTAATTTACGAATGATAAAAAGTCTTGAACATTTGCCCTATCGGGCGAATGTTCAGGACATTTACTACAATCAAAAAAGAGAATGCAAGCATTCTCTTCTTATGATTGAGTAAAATTCTCTTTCATTTCGGACGCAAATGTCTGGCTAATCTTCTCACCAGTTAGTTCAGTGATTTCAAGAAATATGAACAGATTAGTGAGAAAATAAGCCAGACCGACCGCAGCATGATTAGGTTGAATAAAGAAATTACGTAAAACTTTATCAACTTCTTAGAGCCTTCTTACAAGTGTAAGAATAAGACTCAGTAGCTACTATCCTCTGGATGAGGAGGGATTCCATCCGCACATTCCCGTACGGATACCTTGTTACGACTTAAGCCCAGTCATTGGTTTCACCTTAGGCCACAATTATTTTGCAGACTTCGAGCGCCCCCAACTCCCGTGCCTTGACGGGCGGTGAGTACAAGACCCAGGAACATATTCACCGTACCATGACTGATATACGGTTACTAGCGATTCCAACTTCATGAAGTCGAGTTGCAGACTTCAATCCGAACTGAGATTGGTTTTTTCTGTTTTCGCTCCACCTTACGGCTTCGTTTCAGTTTGTACCAACCATTGTATTACGGGTGTAGCCCCAGACATAAGGGTCATGCTGATTTGACGTCATCCTCACCTTCCTCCCGTTTGTAACGGGCAGTCTCGCATGAAAATACAACATACGACGAGGGTTGCGCTCGTTAACGGACTTAACCGAACACCTCAAGGCACGAGCTGACGGCAACCATGCAACGCCTGTCACTATTCCGGCCGAACCGACCCAATTATTTCTAAAAGGTACGAATAGGATGTCAAGTCTGGGTAAGGTTACTCGCTTATTGACGAATTAAACCCCATAATCCACCGCTTGTGTGGGTCCCCGTCTATTCCTTTGTGTTTTAGCCTTGCGGCCGTACTACACAGGCGGCATGCTTAACGGGTTACCTAAGACACAGACCCCAGGTCGAGGGGGCCTACATCGAGCATGCATCGTTTACGGCGTAGACTACACGGGTATCTAATCCGTTTTGCTACCTACGCTTTCGTCTCTGAGTGTCAGGAATGGTCCAGTATGCTGCCTTCGCTTTTGGTGTTCCTGTGCATATCTACGGATTTTACCCCTACTTGCACAATTCCGCATACCTCTCCCACCCTCTAGAAACACAGTTTAGATTACAGCACCGAAGTTGAGCTCCGGTATTTAATAACCTACTTATGCCTCCACCTGCAGACGCTTTACGCCCAATAATTCCGGGTAACGCTTGCCCCTTACGTATTACCGCGGCTGCTGGCACGTAATTAGCCGGGGCTTATTCTTAGGGTACCGTCAGAACTTCTTCCCTTAGAAAAGGTGTTTACGACCCATGGGCCTTCATCCACCACGCGGTGTCGCTCCGTCAGGCTTTCGCCCATTGCGGAAGATTCCTTACTGCTGCCTCCCGTAGGAGTATGGACCG
>CAJQJI010000111.1 GCA_905478675.1 Candidatus Altimarinota bacterium | reverse complement strand
TCAAAGCATCATGAAAAACTGCGTTTAATTGAAAATGGAGTTGAACCGATGGCCGATATAAAGCCGGTCAATCAAGTAATGAGCTTATTGAATTTAAGCCGCATTGATGTGCGTAAAGGGCAGCTTTATTTCGCCGAAGCCGCGGATTTACTGCAAGATCGAAACCCAGATTTACAGTTTTGTTTAGTGGGCGATAGTGTCGAAGGGGACCCGTCAACGATTGATTATGAAACTAAAGTTCGGCAGTTTGCTAAAGATCGTCGTTTAGAAAACTTAAATATTAAACCGGGCGTGCAAAACCCACTAGAAACGATTGAAAAATATGACGCGCTGATTTTTACACCAACCGAGCCTGAAACTTTTGGTCGCGTGGTGATTGAAGCCTTATCACGCGGAAAGCTGGTGCTAGCCTTTGCTCAAACGGGGCCCAAAGAAATTTTGCAGCACTACGAACGCTGGCTACTTAAAAACACCGACGCTCAATTAAGCGAACCAGATTTATTATTAGTAGAACCTAATAACGCGATGAGTTTGGCTGAACGGATAGCGTACTTTGCTGATAATCCTCGTGAAGTAGAAACTTATACAAAGCATGCCGCGGAGTTTGTAGCTCAAAACTATAGTTTAGCTGAAACTAAGAAACGATTGCTAGCGGTCTTAATGCCTTAAGCGAATTGGTCTGGGTTAAAGTTGCTCATAGCCGAGGGGCCAAAAGTAGCGGCGGTCTCTTCATCAAGTGAAGCTAGTGCCGCGCCTAAATCTTGTGGGAGCTCTCTCACCGTGGAGGCAATAGCTACTTGTTCGCGGCTGGTGGTAGCTTGTCTTTCTACATCATTTTTAAGTCCAATTTCAGTCGCTTTGATTTGATCTCCAGATTCACTGGCGAGAACTAGTTCGGCTAGCTCGGCCATTTCCCCACGAGCATCAGCGCCAATGGCCACTCGTTCGGCATAATGCTCAACTTCACCTCGAAGGGCGTTCGCTTCTTCTTTAAACTCACCTAGATCATCGGCGGCTTGGTTCATATACTCTTGAAGCGCACTCATAAAATCCGCTATATCTGGGTATTCGCCATTAGCGGCTAAAGTTCCATTTAAACTATTTTGAAAGCTGGCTAGTTGGTTAACCATATCGGCCTGCGTGTAATCACCTTTAGCTCGAATTGCGTCTAAGTCTAAAATACGTTCTTGTAAACCAAAAGGCGCTTCTCCGCTTTCAAACAGATTTGCCATGGCATCCTGAATTTCTCCAACGGTATCAAAAGTTAGTTTGTCAGAAGCACTCTCAGCTTCTTCGTAGCGACCTGGCATTTCCTGAAACTTAAATCGTAAACTCACTACGCTGTCTCCGGGCTGTAAAAATTTCATCAAGATTTAATTAATCAGATGATTATAGCAGATTTTACACTCAAAAACAACCAGCTTAATTATTAAAACCAGCCAGGCTATTTTGCACGTCGTTCACGATAAAGTAGTTGGTCAGATCATCAATGACCGCTTGTTCACCAGGGGTAATAGGGGCTTTAGGGTGATCGACTTTTAATTCTAAGAGCAAAAGACCAATCCCTGGCATATCTTCGTAGCCGCCTTCTTGCTCCAAAACGTCTCCGATTTGTCTAATTTCTACCATGACTTCTTCATACGCTCTTGGGGGATTGGCGGAAAGAGTTTCGTATTCTTGTCTTGGTACTTCTTGGTACTTAAAACGGAGGCTAGTAACGGAAGGAGCGTGCGGTAAAAATTTCATCTAGATTTAGAATTAATTAAGTTATTATAACTATTTTTTGCTAAAAAGCAATACTTGTAAAACTTATTCCAAGCCATCTGTGGTAGACCTTTGGGCTAAAATGACTTGAGCCTCTTGGGCTAGTTTTGATTGCTGGCTGCTGGCCACAGAATCTAAAAAATCAATTTCTTCTGGGGTGAGGGCTACGGCTAAAGGGGCTATGTTTTGTAGTTTAGTTCTTTGGTCTAGTGGATCAAAAACATCCGGGGTTAATAAGGCTTCAAGCGGGTGAAGTACGTGCATTTCTAGTGTCGTTCGGAGTGTCGCGTCGGTAATCTTAGAAAGGAAATCTTTTAGTTTTTCAATATTTGCAAGGAGTGTTTTGGCGTTGGGTTCAGCGTTAAGTTCAGCGACCATTTGCATTAAAAATACCGCTAAATGGTGCTGGGTTTCTATTTCGGGAGCAAGGTTTATCTGTGGGCGAGAGCCCTTTCCTAGGCGCGGGTCAAGGTCGCTTTTTTGTCCGGTAATGGCTTGAACTCGGGCCGCAATTTCAGCCGGGAAATCAAGATTTTCCCAGCGCTTAGTAATTGTTTCGTTTAATCCTGCTTCTTGATTTTGAACCGCCTCGTGAAGATTTTTAGCGGTGGTTCCGAGTACGACGGTGGTAATTATAAGTTGGTTTTTGGGATACTTGCTTAAAGGCTTTAGCGCCTCTAGCCGTTGAGCGCAATTCTCCAGCGCGCTGTCTACCGTTTTTTCAATATTGAGCGGGTTTTCTGCGGGCATATTTAACTTTATTTTGAGATAGACTATTATAGCAAATCTTTTGACTTTTAGCAATGTTAATACTAAGGTCGCCCTTGCAAAGGCAGCGGAGACATCCGTCGGCTTTTTTTGTTTATCCCCAAAAATTTTTATGTCTAAAAAGATCATCGTTCGCGGCGCTAAAATGCACAATTTAAAAAATGTGGATGTAGAAATTCCTCGAGAGAAGTTAACGGTGGTGACTGGAGTTTCGGGGTCAGGGAAATCAAGTTTAGCCTTCGATACGATTTACGCCGAAGGGCAACGCCGTTACGTTGAAAGTCTTTCGACCTATGCTCGTCAATTTTTACAGCTGCAAGAAAAACCAGAAGTAGAATCGATTGAAGGTTTAAGCCCGGCTATTTCAATCGACCAAAAAACCGCGCCCCGAAATCCACGTTCAACCGTAGGCACGGTGACGGAGATCTATGATTACCTACGTTTACTTTTCGCGAAGGTGGGAGTGCCTCGGCATCCAGAGTCTGGTCGAAAATTAGAAAAACAAACGCCCGCTCAAATTGTAGATCACTTACAAAAATGGGAGGATGAAGAGAAGTACATGATTTTGTCACCGGTAGTGAATGGTAAAAAAGGCGAACACCGAGACGTCTTAGAAAAAATTCAAAAAGCGGGATTTGTCCGTTTACGAATTGATGGACACATGCACACCATTAATGAAGACATTGAACTCGATCCAAAAAAGAAACACCATATTGAAATCGTGGTGGATCGTTTAGTGAAATCAGATTATTCCAAAAAAGTGGTAGAACTGTCTGATGGCAGCCAAGTAGAAGAAAAAAATAACGATCGTTTACGGGTGCTCGATTCAATTGAAACGGCCTTAAAGTACGGTGAAGGCATTATGATGGCGCATCGTATTGCGGATGAAACCGATCATTTATTTTCAGAGAATTTGTCTGATCCAGAAACTGGATTTTCATTCCCAGCGATTGAGCCACGATTGTTTTCTTTCAATTCTCCGCATGGAGCCTGTGAAGCTTGTCATGGTTTAGGGTATCGTCTGGAACTGAATAGAGAGGCTTCTATTAATCCAAAACTCTCAATTCGAGAAGGCGGGATTTTACCGTGGGCGAGTTTAGGGGCCAATTCACAAACTTGGTACTTAGCGGTGTTAGAGGCGATTGGAAAAGAGCATGATTTTACACTCGATCAACCGATGGGGAAAATTAAACCAGAAGTCATGGATTTACTTTTCAAAGGGTTTGGCAAACAAAAATTTAATATAAAATTGAAGGGGGCCTTTAGTGGTAAAACTACCGAAAGCCAGTTTGAAGGTTTAGTCTCTCAAACAGAGAAAAGATTTAATGAATCGGATTCAGATTTTGTACGTAAAAAGCTAGAAGAATTTATGATCGAAACCACCTGCCAAATTTGTGGTGGGGCTCGTTTAGGTGTTTATGGGCGGAACGTATTTGTGGGGGAAGAGACGGTACATGATGTGTGCCAAATGGCCGTACCAAATTTAAAAAACTGGATGCAGAGTGTAGAAATAACGCCAGAAACAGAGGATATTGTCCGACCGATTCAAAAAGAAATTACGGATCGATTAAGTTTTTTAGAAAACGTTGGTTTAAGCTATTTAAATCTGTCTCGAACCGCAAACACGTTGTCTGGTGGAGAAGCGCAACGGATTCGTTTGGCCACACAAATTGGTTCTCAGTTACAAGGGGTTTTATACGTCCTTGATGAACCTTCGATTGGGTTACACCAACGAGATAATGATCGTTTAATTGGCACACTGGAACATTTGCGAGATTTAGGAAACACCGTGCTCGTGGTAGAACACGACGAAGATACCATGCGAGCCGCAGACCATATTATTGAAATTGGACCAAAAGCGGGAGCCCATGGGGGGAAGTTGGTGTTTGCCGGAACGATGGCCGAGATGGAAGAATGTAAGAGTGAAACCGCTGACTTTTTATTTGGTCGTAAATCTATTCGTACGCCACGCGTACGACGAAAATCAATGGGGCAATTAGAGATTACTAATGCTCGTGAAAACAATTTAAAAAACGTCGATGTAACGATTCCTTTGGGGTGTTTTGTAGGGATTACGGGGGTTTCAGGGTCTGGTAAATCGTCATTGATTAACCGAATTTTAGTCCCGACTCTTGCTCGAGAACTAAACCGAGCTAAAAAACCATCAGGCGCGCATGACGATATTACGGGGATTAAGCAGTTAGATAAATTGATCTCAATTGATCAATCTCCAATCGGGCGAACCCCACGATCAAATCCAGCCACCTATACCGGCGTCTTTACCGATGTTCGTGATGTATTTGCGGCTACGCCAGAAGCGCGGCTACGAGGTTATAATGCGGGGCGTTTCTCGTTTAATGTAAAAGGCGGGCGTTGTGAGGCCTGTAGTGGTGATGGTATCAAGAAAATTGAGATGCACTTTTTGCCAGACGTCTTTGTGCCGTGTGAAGTGTGTAATGGGCAACGATATAACGATGAAACCTTAGAAATTACCTACCGTGGAAAATCAATCGCGGACGTGCTTTCTATGACGATTGAAGATGGGGCTCAATTTTTTGATAACTTTCCGAATATTAAGCATAAATTAGATGCCATTGTGGAAGTTGGCCTTGGCTATATTCAATTAGGACAAAGTGCTACAACCCTGTCTGGGGGGGAGGCCCAACGGGTGAAATTGGCGACGGAATTAATGAAAAAATCGACCGGTAAAACAATTTATGTTTTAGATGAACCCACCACCGGGCTTCATTTTTCTGACGTGAAAAAACTTCTAACGGTACTGCAACAATTAGTCGATAAAGGGAATTCAGTGATTGTGATTGAGCACAATCTAGATGTGATTAAGTGTTGTGATCATTTGGTTGATATTGGGCCCGACGGCGGAGATTTTGGAGGGGAAGTAATTGCGACGGGAACGCCCGAAGAGGTAGCGTTAGTAGAACGCTCTTACACCGGAGAATTTTTAAAACGTCTTTTTACTGACGCCGCGGAGAAATAAGGCGGAGCGGTCATGTTTGTGCTATAGTGCAAACATGACTTCTTTTTCTAAATCTCACAGGGGGCTTATTTCGATGATTTTAGTGGTAGTCATGGTTGCCGTGATTCTTTTTATTTTATTAGAAGTTAAAACCGCGCAGGCACCCGAACCAAAAGAAGTAGCAATTATAACAGGCGAAAGTTTTGCTTCTAAGATAAAGAGTGAAGAGTCCGCTACCAAGATTGAAGCCCTTGCGGCGACGGATTTTTTACGAATTTTAAATCCAAGTGAAGTGGTTGATTTAGGGGAAATTATTCAAGTTGAGTGGGGGCTAGATTCCGTCGATAAAGTTTCGGGATTAGTGATAAATTTAGTGCGAAACGTATCGGAGAACGAACGTTCTAATTATAACGGGGCGACAGGCCCGATTACCTTAAAGCCCATTGTGGTTCATGAAAAAAACGGAGAACTAAGTTGGCGTACAGGGCAAGTGGGTTGCGCCCCAACGGACGCGCCCACGTGGTGTGAAGTGCAACCAGGCGAGTATTATTTAGAATCGGTTTTTTACGATCAGGCAGATTTTTCGCTTCTGGGACGAATGATGCGCTTAGACCCAGAACCTCAAGTATTGAAAACGATTCGCTCCAAAAATTTTGAAATTATTGGGACGCCAAATTTAGAAGCCTTAAAAAACGAAGTGTTTAGCCTAGTGATGCATAATATCGCTGAGACGTTAGGAGTGCAGCACGGGAGAGGTGTTTTCAATATGCAAGATTTTGTGAAAACTAATGGAGAGTGGCAAGACGAGGGAGATAAAAAATGTCTTGAATATGAGCTTGTAGCCCCGTTCTCGGGGAAGCTTAGAGTTTGCGGGAATCCTTTGAAAAGAGGCGCAACTGATTTTGAAGCCCTCTCTCCAATTGGTTATGCCAGTGCGGATATGAAAGATTATCAATCGGCTAAAAAAATAGCAGAAACGATCGCCCATGAACCGTATCTATCGCGTGTAAAATTTTATACCCAGCCAAGCCCAGAAGAAGCGGGGTATCCAGGCTACGATGTAATAGATTTTTATGAATGGAGTCGGGCAAACCCCGATGCGACGACGTACTTAAGTTCAAGTCTCCGAGACTGGTATTATCAAAACGAGGCTTGGGTCTTTTTGTTTCAAGTTAACAAGGCTGGCGGTAGCGAAAACGGCCCCGATAGGTTTAATGATTTAGTGCTGGTAAAAGTAGAAAAGAAGGGGGCTTGTATAGTAGAAATTTCAGCAGAACGATCCTTTAAAACAAATTTAAAAACAGATTCTTTAGTTTGTTCTTAAATCATCAACCATAACAACGTGCCGGAAATTAGCGGTACTAAGAGGTTATCATCTAAATAGAATTTTCCAACGCGCCAAGGGACGGTTTCAGCGGTAATAGCGACAGTACTGGCCAGAAAAGCGGGGAGAATTGGGACAAAAAATTGGGCCGCTAACGTCCCCATAAGAATCCCGGTCATAATGCCGACAATGTTTTTTCTTCGATTCCAAGGGAGTCCGTATTTGTAAACCTGACTCGCAAATAAATGATTCAAACTATCCCCGACCGCCAAGATTAATATCGCGGCGTAGGCGATATTTATGTGTTCTTTTTGAAAAAGGAGGAAGGTCAAAAACACGCCTAAACAAAAGTAAAAAGCACCACGACCGGGGAAATTCATATCTCTTGGACGATCAAAGGATGCGAGAATTTTCCCTAGTAAGGGGAATTTTTTGTACTGCGCAATAAAAGAAATAATAAGCCCCACAACGAGCACAAACGCAATGGCTCGTAAGCGAAGCGCTCCGGCCCAGTGCAGAAATACGCAGAGAAAACCACAAGCAAAATGAAAACTTTGGCGACGAAATTCAAGTTCTTGCCAGAGGACTTTAAACAGCTTGAGGCTTTCTTTATGAGAAAATATGGCACCGACCAGGCCGCCTAAAATAACACCAGCGGCGATATCGGAAGGAAAGTGGACAAACTCATAGACTCGGGCAAAGCCAACCGCTAAAGCGAAAGTAAGCCAGCTTAAACCCAGCCATTTATTAATACGCCACAAGGGGATAAGTAAGGCAAAGGCCACGGCCGTGTGCCCTGAGGGAAAACTGTAAGAGTGTCCAGGGACGAGTGGGGTTAACGCCATTTCCAAGTAGGGGCGAGGGATGGCAAAATAGGATTTTAAAACGTAGGCGGCAATCCCCGCTGCCAGCACGGCAAAACAGCCAGGTACTAATTGGCTCTGGTGGTTTTCGCTGTTCCAGACTCGGTACAAGGTGGCGATCCCAAATAAGCCAAGCAGCGCGTAAATGACGTATTCGGTTAAAAACACAATTAGTGTGTTTAAAATTGGGGTTTGCCATTGCACGATGTAGGCAAAGACTTGAGTGTCGAGCCAAAAACCAAAGGGTATTAAAAACACTCCAAGGAGGAGCCAGTAATAAAACTCCCGTTCAGGGGCTTGGTAATTAGTGAGTTTTAAGGCTTCAATAAATAACTTCATGGTCTGCGTAAAAGAGTAGTCTTTTTAGGAACAATCGCTAGAATATTGCCAACTAAGTAATTTATATGACCTTATCTGTTGATCAAGTTTTAACGCGTGGAGTGGCTGAAGTTTTGCCTAAAAAAGAAACGTTAGCCAAGCTAATGTCTGAGCGAAAAATTCGTTTGTATTTGGGGATTGATCCGACCGGAGCGCATTTAACTTTAGGGCACGCCGTGCAATTACGAAAACTGCAACAATTTGCCGATCTAGGTCATGAGGTCATTTTGCTAATTGGAAATGGAACCGTTCGAATTGGTGACCCAACCGGGAAAGATTCAACTCGGCCAATGCTGACAGACGAAGAAATTAAGGCTAATTTTGAAGATTGGAAACGGCAAGCCGAGAAAGTTTTGGATTTTTCAACCATTGAAATCAAATATAACGGCGATTGGTTAGATGCGTTAACCTACGCTGATATGGTTAAGCTGATGGCGAATGTAACGGTGCAGCAACTGATGGAACGAGATATGTTTCAAGATCGTTTAAAAGCCGGAAAACCGATTCATGGACATGAAATTATGTACCCCCTTTTGCAGGGATACGATTCGGTGGCCATGGAAGTCGATTTAGAACTCGGCGGTACAGATCAAACCTTTAATATGTTAATGGGGCGAACGCTTTTGCGGCAGTACAAACAAAAAGAAAAATGGGTTATTGCGAATCCAATTATTAACGGAACCGATGGCCGTAAAATGAGTAAATCCTACGGCAATTACATTGCTTTAGATGAAGCCCCAAACGAAATGTTTGGAAAAATTATGAGCATGAAAGATGCAGAAATGCTGACTTATTTTGAAATTTTCACCACTGAAGATTTAGCTGACGCGGCGGCGTTAATTAAAAGTTCTCCGCGTGATGCTAAGGTGAAACTAGCGAAGCATATTGTAACGTGGTTACATTCAGCGGCCGACGCGGAAAGCGCGTACCAAGACTTTGTAACCAAGTTTGTAAAACATGAAGTACCAACTGATATGCCAGCGTTCAGTGTTGGGGGGTCTTCGATTGGAATTCTTGATTTAATTACTAAAACTTGTGGTTTTGCCGCTTCGAATGGGGAAGCGCGCCGTATAGTTGAACAAGGCGGGGTTTCACTTGATGGGGAAAAAATAGAAGATCCTAAAGCGGAAGTCGTTTTATCGTCTGAGTCCCAAGTTTTAAAGGTGGGAAAACGTAAGTTCGCTTCGGTTACAAGCTAGTTGAAAAGCGTTTATTTTCGTAGTTTTCGTACGTGTTTTTTGAGTTGCTTGTGCCATTTGAAATTTTGGTAACCCTTGCCTTCACCGTCGGCAGAAATCATAAGTGAGACCCATTGGGTTGATTCAAATTTAGACAGAATAATATTTAAAATTGCCATAATAGGGATACATAAAAGCGCCCCCAAAATACCCCAAATAGTGGCCCAAAAAGCAAGTGATAAAATTATTACCAGTGGGCTGATGTTTAAAGTGTTGCCTTGGTAGCGCGGTTCTAAAATACTACCAATGAGGATTTGAATGAAGATTAAGATGCCACCGATGACAAAAAATTGATAGCCGCCTCCAAACTGAACGAGCGCCACAAGGACCGGGAAAGCCGTAGCAATAATTGAACCAACTGTTGGAATAAAGTTTAGTAAAAAAATTAATAAGGCCCAAAAGGCGGCAAAATCTATATCAAAAAACAGGAGTACAAGGTAGCTCAGCAGGCCTGTGGCTACACTGGCAACGGCTTTAATTTTAAAATAAGAGTTAAGGTCTTGCGAGATGTCTTTTAAAATATCAACCGTGCGACTGTAGTTTCGTCCTTTGGCGGTGATGCGTTCTAATTTTTCGGGTATTTTTTTGTATTCTATCAGTAAAAAAAGCACATAAATAACAATCAGGATGGTCTTCCCAGCTAAGCCCCCAGCGGTTTTAGCCGCGTCGCTGGCAAGGCCTTTTAAGTCGAGATTATTAATGAGGTTCGCATTTAAAAAAGAACTCGCTTCTAGTTCTGAGTTTGGCGCATAGAGGTCAATAGCGCTTTGGGTTATAGCCGTTAGATTTGTAGTGTATTCGGGAATTTTGGCATTAATTTGACCAATATTGTTTCCAATAATGCTGCTGGTAATCCAAACAAAAACGCCACACATGATAATAGCTAACGGGAGGGTTAAAGGCTCTGGTAGTTGGAATTTTTTGTATTTATGATTCAGCACCTTGGCGAATGAAATAATAAGATACCAAAAAACAACAGCGATAATAAACGGCTGTAGAAACGGTTTGCCGACGTGTAGTAGGTAGCCGATAAAAATAAAAGAACCGAAAAAATAGAATATATTGGCAAACAGATTTTTAGAGTTCATTTTTATTTATTAGGTCTGTTTAAAATTAAGGTTAATTTACCTTTGGTCAATTTCGATACTTTTAAAAACCTGTTATTCGTGCTCACGCTCGAACTTAAAGTTCAATTCTTGGTCCGCACTTCGTGCGCCTTTAAAAAACACGTAGTAAGTGTGTTTGTTTTTAAAGTGGTGGTCCCGCCAAGAATCGAACTTGGATCGCCGGTTCCGCAAACCGATGTTCTTCCATTAAACTACGGGACCTCGTCGGTAATGGCGACACACTTTCGTTTGCCTTAGGAGGCAAACTGCAGCGTTTTGCCGTACCTCCTCTCCCCATAAAATTTCCGCTTCGCTTCAATTTTTCGGGGGCCCCGATATAAATGCTTTTAAGAGCAGAGTGATCCTACGTTTGAAGTGATTTTTGTCAAAATTCTTTAGATTTCAGTTTTTGTTTAGTGAAGGAATGTTGTTTATTTTATCATTAAGACAAATTTTTCATAAAAATATATAAATATAACAATTTATTTTTAGAAACTTTACTTTTTTGTTTAATTTTTGGGTTTTATGGTTTAGGGTTGGTAAAAATTAACTTCATGTATTGGATGAAAAAAATAACGCCCGCGGCTCCAGCAGAAGACGCCAATATTTTTGCGGCCAATTTGGCTAAAACGTTAGAAAATCCCATAAATTTGGGGATTGGAACGTTGCCTGGTCATAATTACCAGCCCATTGATAAACAGACTTACGATAAAGGTCGGGCCTTTTTGGTGCGTTTTTTAGGGTTAAGGGATGAGCGCTTAAGCTTGGTGCCGGTCAAGGGCGGCGGCAGTGGGGCGATTTCGGCTGGAATTTCGGCCTTAATGGCCTTGGGGTATCAACCTAAAAGTATCAGCTTTAGTGGTTGGGATTGGACCGGGTATGATAGTTTTTGTTATACCTAAGGACTTCAAAAAGTGTATTTGCCTGAGGGGGCGTATACGTCAGAGGATCCAGACACGCTGATGATGATTCAGACGAATCGAAATGGGGCGGGGACGCGTTTAAGTTTAGAACAAGCAAAAGGCATCATTGAAGAAAATAATCGGCTTGAGCGTCCAAGCTTTATCGATCTGCCTTATTTTTCTGGCACGAAAGAAGAACAAGCCGTTTTGCAATTGTTTCAAAAAACGGCCAAAACGCCCACCATTATTGCGTGGTCGCCGACTAAAATTTTTCAAACTTTTGCGGCTCGCCCAGGGGGCGTGGTGTTTGTTTTATTTCCGACGGAAGCCATGCATGAATCTCATAGCTGGATTCAAAGTATCACTGCGCGAGGCACAACCGGGTTTGATGATGCCGTTACACGTGAGTTGTGGGAAGAGTTAGCCCATAATCAAGCGGGACTTGAAGAACGACACGCGCATTATTTAGAGATTATAAAAACGGCCACCGAATGTTGGCGAAAACAGGCACCAGAAAAGGCAAAGTGTTATTTTGATGATGAACATTATGGGGGGATGTTTCGTCTTTTCCCGGCCCAGGCTGATACGCAAGCGCGTTTGGCAGAAAAAAATATTGTGGCGGTTTCAATGCAGTACCAAGACGAGTACCGCCTGCGGGTTAATTTAAGCGGGATTATTACCCCAACGGGCGCGCTTATTCCAGCCGTTGAAAATACGATTAAAACTTTTTTTGATGTTTTAGATTTGTCCTAAGTCGCGCTTTAAACCTTATTTTTTAATTTTATTTGCATGAACACGAATTCAAATCCTGATCGAGCTACTTTGATTACAAAAGCCGTCAAAGCCCAAGAAGCCTTGGTGAGTAAAACGGGCGCGTTAGTAACGTGGAACCCGGCGAACGCGACGGGGCGATGTCCGGCGGATACCTATTTAGTAAAAGGAGGAACTTCTGAATCGAACATTGATTGGGGGAGCGCCGCTTGCAATGCGCTGGCGCCAGATATTTTTGAGCAATTATGGCAGGAATCTTTAAGTTTGTTAGAAGCCAAAACAGAAGTGTTTGAACTGGATCGTGTAATTGGCGCAGATGCCGCTTATGCGCTCCCGATAAAAATGCTCACGGATCGGGCTTTGGGGGCGGTTTTTGCCGATAATATGTTTCGAGCAATTCCGGATGAAATTGAGAAGAGTGTGCTGTTTGATAAAGCCCTCACGGTTATGGTGTTACCAGATAACCCCGTTGAGAGCGAAAAGTATAAAGGTCATTTACGTGCAGGTGAAGGGCGTTGTATTGCGATTGATTTAAACACAAATCGTGCCATCGTTCGCGGAACGGCCTACTTGGGAACGATTAAAAAAACAGTCTACACGGCCATGAATTATTACTGTGTGGATCAGCAAATTTTGCCGCTGCATTGTTCGGCCAATGAAGGCAAAGCTGAAGATACCGCTATCATTTTGGGCCTATCGGGAACCGGTAAAACAACGCTCTCCGCAGATCCAGCCCGAGCTTTAATGGGAGATGATGAGCATGGTTGGAGCGATAATGGGATCGCGAATTTTGAGAACGGGTGTTATGCCAAACTGATTGATTTAGATAAATCACGAGAACCAGAAATTTTTCGGATTAGTTTCGAAATGGATAAACCCGTCGAAGAAAATGGGGTGATTATCGAGAATGCCATGATGTATCCGAATGGAACGTTTGATTTAAGCGATGATCGTTTAACGGCAAATTCGAGGGTTTCGTATGGCATGGATGTAATGCAAAATGTAAAAATGGAAGCCAAGGGCGGACATCCAAAAACGATTATTTTTTTAACGGCTGACGCGCATGGCGTGCTGCCGCCCGTGGCCAAGTTAAGTGCCGAAGAGGCTCAACTATGGTTTTTAATGGGGTATACCAGTAAGTTGGCGGGTACAGAAACTGGAGTTACAGAACCTAAAAGTGCCTTCTCTCGGTTCTTTGGAGAACCGTTTATGGTGCGTCATCCACAGCAGTATACCGATTTAATGCGGCAAAAAATTAAGAATCATGCGTCTAATGTTTATTTAATTAATACCGGCTGGAGTGGTGGCCCGTACGGGATTGGAAAACGTATGGATATTAATTTAACCCGCAGAATCGTAGAAGCGGCGTTAGATGGCGAATTAGAAACTTCCGCGTATCGGTATGACGATCGGTTTCACTTTTCGGTACCAACGAGCATTAAAGGGGTTGAGGCCACAATGCTCGATCCACAAAATACTTGGGCAGATAAAGCGGCCTTTGCGGAGCGGGCTGACGCGTTAGCCCAACAATTTGCGGCTAAGTTTGATAAAGATTTTACCCAGATTGGTGAAGCTTTAGCGCAATATTGTCCGGGGAAGTAAGGCGTGTTTAGTTAAAAAAAGAGTCTTAATTTTTAAGACTCTTTTTTATTAATGCCTGAAACGCTTTTTAGCTAAACAAGTCACTTTCAGGAAAGCGAACTTTGCCGTGATGCGGTTCTTCGGTTCGGTACCCAATCGGTAACATGACCACGGATTTGAAGTTTTCTGGCAGGTCTAAAATTTTATCAAGCGCCGCACTATCAAAGCCCTCCATCGGGCAGCTATCAATTTTAAGTTCCGCACAGGCGGCTAAGGCAAAGCCATGAGCAATGTAGGCTTGGCGTGTCGCCCAGTCTAAAATTTGTTCTTCTGTACGAGCGCCAAGCGCCCCCTGCATCATTTCTTCATACCCTTTCATTTTTTCTTTTATGTCTGCGTTGCCACCACTGGCAATTTCAAAGTAATCATGAATACGATTTTCCCAGTCAGTGCGAGCACAAAAAACGAGTAAATGTGAACAGGTACCGACCTGTGGTTGATTCCATGAGATCGGTTGAATTTCGTCTTTCACGGCTTGATCGGTAATAATTTTTACGTGAAACGGCTCTAACCCAAAAGAGGTCGGCGTCATAATAATAGCCTCTTTTAGTTTAGCTAAATCGGTGTCTGATACTTTTGTTTTAGTATCAAAGCTTTTAGTGGCGTGACGCCAGTCAAGGTTTTGAAGGAAGGTCATAGTTTTTGGTTTTTAAAATATAAAGTTTAATGAATCGGCGCGGCTTGCAGCGCCATAACTCTTTTTTCCATTGGCGGATGAGACGAAAGAAGTTTCATGAACGCGCTATCACCGCTCATTTTCATAGTCGCAAATGATTTATGACGGTTATCAACCGCGTGGTGCGACTGTAAAAACTCTAGGGCCGCCATCATTTTCTTTTTACTGCTGAGCTGGGCTCCGCCGTAATCGGCTCCAAACTCTCGCCAACGAGAAAAAGCCATCACAATCGTTGAGGCCAAAATTCCAAAAAATATTTCAAACAGAATCGAGATTCCATAATAGACAAGGCCTCCAATTTCATCGGCGTCGCGCCCCATAGCGCGCGAAACACCCCAAGCCGCCACTTTTGCAGCAAAAATAACAAAGGCATTAATAATACCTTGTAGTAAAATCATTGTGACCATGTCACCATTTCTTACATGCGCCATTTCATGCGCTAATACGCCTTCTAGTTGGTCTTTGTTCATAGCGTTTAGTAAACCTTCGGATACGCAAATCAATGAATTATTTCGGTTCCAGCCAGTTGCAAAAGCGTTAATTTCATTTGAAGGGTAAATTCCAACTTCTGGCATACCAACTTTAGCTTGGTCAGCTAGGTGCTTTACCATTTGTACTAATTCAACTTCGCGCCCGCCACGAGGGTCTTTAATGACCTGCACTTTCATAATCCATTTAGCCGAAAGCTTCGACATAAACAGGGAAATAATCGAGGCCGTCATTCCAATAAGCAACGAGAAAATCGCCAGCGCTTTTAAGTTTAAGCCGTAAGGGGTGAGATAGGCCACATCTAAGCCAAACACCGAAACCACAGTGGTTAACACCAGCACAATGGCTAGATTGGTGATAAGGAAGAGGAAGATTCTTTTTACAAAAGCCATAATTTAAAAGTTAATTTTAGTAAGTTTTAGCATTCCTGAATGTATAACGATGAAGCCCGAAAATCAAGACACTTTTAGCAGTCTTTTTTAGTGAGTGCTAATTAGCGAGGTGTTATTGTTGTCTTTTTGACCGGAATAAAAACCTCAAAGTTAAAAGCCGTGGATCAATTGATTAAAACGAGTTTATTGGTTTTTACAGAGTCTTTGTTTCTAAAATAATATCGAAGATTTCTCCACTCTGTTCTGGCAGGTACTTTAACTTTCGGTCGAAAAGACGAGTTAGAGGGCGGTTCTACGTCGCTTTTTTAAAAAGATTCTTAGAATGGGTTCGTCTAACGGTTCACATTCTGGCGGTACTCGCAAGCTCGTAGTGTCTTAATCACTTCACCGTCACACTCTTCGCTAAATTTCTTGGCATATCTGGGTCTAAATTGCGCAGGAGCGCTAAGTGATAACTAAAGATTTGCACCGGGATGAGGGTCGCAATCGCTTGAGCACAACCAGCATCGGGGACTTTAATCCAGTCGTCAAAAATATCGGCGTTTTCGCTAGAGACGCCAATAATCTTGGCGCCACGGGTTTTAAGCTCAATGGCGTTTGAGATGGTTTCAAGTTCGTCTCCTAGTACCATGCACGGCACGCCTTCTTCTATAAGCGCCAAGGGCCCGTGTTTAATTTCTCCCGCGGCAAAGCCTTGGGCGTGAATATAACTTACTTCTTGAATTTTAATGGCGGCTTCTAGGGCAATTGGATACAACGGTCCGCGCCCAATAATAAACATATTAGGGCGATCAACATACTTAGCGGCAACGGCTCGGATATGTTCTTCGTACCGTGGATTTAATAAATCATTGATAGCGGAGGAAGTGGTACTCAGTAGTTCTCGGCCTTGGTTTATTTTGCCGGCATCGGCATGAGCCAGTAATAAAAGCAACGCCATTTGCGCCGTGGTCGCTTTAGTTGAGGCTACGGCTTTTTCAGGCCCTGCATTAATGGGTAAGTGTACGTCGCTCATTCGAGCGACTGACGAACTTTCAACATTGGTGAGTGAAAGCAGTTTGGCTCCACGAGCTTTGGCCCGTTCAAATACTTCTAAAATATCAGCTGTTTCACCCGATTGAGAGACGGCCACCATAGCGGTTCTTTGGTTGATAAAACGTTCAAAATACGGCACTTCGCTGGCCGCGACGACATTAATTTTTCGACCAGAAATTTGGCTAAAGAAGTATTCAGCGGCTAAGCAGACTTTGTGAGCTGTGCCACAGGCGACTAAATAGGTTCCGTTACTACTTTTAAGTAGTTCTACCGCTTTATTGAGCACGTCATCTTCGTGATTAATCGCCCGAGCAATACTGTCTTTTTGATCAAAAATTTCCTTAAGCATAAAGTGCTTATATTCGCCTTTTTCGGCGTGTTCGAGTTTCCATGGCACTTCAATATCTCGTTTGGTAATTTCTTCGCCAGAATCTAAATCATAAAACTGGACCTTACCCCCTTCAATAAACACCATTTCATCGTCATCTAAATAGTTAACAAGTCTGGTTTTTTCTAAAAAAGCGGGAATATCAGAGGCAATAAAAGTTTGATCTTTATCGCGCCCAATAATCAGTGGTGAACCACGTCTGGCGGCGTAAATACCCGGCACGTCTTTAAACATAACGAGGATAGAAAAACGGCCTTCTATTTTGGTGCAGGCAGTACGAATAGCTTCGGCGGGGCTTAAGCCGTCGTTTAGCAATTCACTGATAATATGGCCAATAACTTCGGTGTCGGTATCTGAATTAAAAACCGAACCGGCCGCTAAAAATCGTTTTTTGTGCTCAGCGTAGTTTTCAAAAATACCATTATGAACCAAGGTTACGTCACCCACTTGATGCGGGTGTGAATTTGCGACCGTCACACCACCGTGGGTCGCCCATCGGGTGTGTCCGACGGCCTCTTTTCCTTTAGGGAAAGGGACATTTACATTAGAAATTTTACCGATGTCTTTTGTGACCACCAGATCATTTGATCCAGCTTCTCGGACGGAGACACCCCAAGAATCATAGCCTCGATATTCAAGCGTTTTTAAACCTTTTAAAACTTGGCTGCCAGCATCTTGTTCCGGACCGGTAACGGCAAAAATTCCACACATGGTGGAATTATGCTGCATTTGAAACGAAGAATCAATGCATCAATCTATCGATTGGCAAAATGAAATGAGTCAACATCAACTAATTCTCCAATCATCCATTCAGTGACTTTATTAATTGATTTTAAGTCATCATATTTAAATAAATTATCGATCTCTCTGG
>CAJQJI010000110.1 GCA_905478675.1 Candidatus Altimarinota bacterium | reverse complement strand
TAACGGGGCGCCGGAATGAGTTTCACACCAATCGTAAATCGGGTGGGTTATCGGGGTTTACCAAACAATCGGAAAGTCCGTATGACGCCTTTGTGGCCGGACACGCCTCAATTTCCATCTCGGCGGCGCTGGGTATGGCCACTGCCAGTCAGTTAAAAAAAGAATCCACAAAACACGTCGCTATTATTGGCGATGGCGCTTTAACGGGCGGGGTGGCGTTTGAGGGTTTAAATAATGCTGGAGATTCGGACGCGGACTTACTGGTGGTGTTAAACGATAATCAAATTTCAATTGACCCAAACGTGGGAGCTATGACCAATATGTTGGTTAATATTACCAGTTCACGGCGCTTTAATTCGGTGCGGAACGGTTTGAAACACTGGTTGCAAGCGCGTGGTCGTTTAGGCAAAAATATTGATGCTAGTGCCTATCGTTTTGAAAAAAGTGTGAAAAACTTGCTGTTCACCGAGAGCAATATGTTTGAAGCGCTTAATTTTCAGTATTTTGGTCCCTTAGACGGGCATGATGTAATTAAAACGGTGAAACTACTGCGTAAAATTAAAACCTATCCAGGGCCCAAATTATTGCATTGCTTAACGACGAAAGGCAAAGGCTTTGCTCCGGCTGAGGCCGAACAAATAAAGTGGCACGCAACCGAAGGGTTTTGTGAGAAGACCGAAAACAAAGAAGCAGTGGTGGAATCTGAAACCAGTGATTTAGAACCGCTTGGACCAATTAAATATCAAGACGTATTTGGGGAAACGCTGGTGGAGCTAGCCGAGCAAAATGAGCGAATTGTGGGTATTACGCCCGCCATGCCGACGGGGTGTTCTCTGAATGCGATGATGAAACGTTTTCCAGACCGGGCGTTTGATGTGGGAATTGCCGAACAGCACGCGGTTACCTTTGCGGCTGGTTTAGCGACGCAGGGCTTGGTGCCTTTTTGTAATATTTATTCAACCTTTGCCCAACGAGCTTATGACCAAATTATTCACGATGTGTGTATTGAACGCACGCCCGTTCGTTTTTGTCTAGACCGAGCTGGTTTGGTGGGAGCGGATGGTGAGACGCATCAAGGCGCTTTTGATTTAGCTTATTTAAGGGTTATTCCGAATTTAGTGGTGGCCGCGCCTCGAAATGAGGTAGAGTTGCGAAATTTAATGTACACCTTTGCCGATTATGACGCTGGTCCAACGGTCGTGCGTTATCCGCGTGGGAAAGGGGAAAATCCCGATTGGAGACAGCCTTTTGAAACATTAGAAATTGGTAAGGGCACATGTTTAAAAGAAGGTTCGAGCGTGGCGGTGATTTCGGTCGGAACCATGGCCTTAAATGTGACACGAGCGCTTGAAAAGCTTGCAAGACCAGATTTAGTAGCCCATTATGATTTGCGCTTTGTGAAGCCATTAGATGAAGCTTTATTAGTAAGTTTGTATAAAAAATTTGATCAAATATTGGTGGTGGAAGATGGCGTTAGAAATGGCGGCGCGGGCTCGGCGGTGTTAGAGCACGCTAGCGCACAGCATTATAAAGGCTTTATTACTCGCTTGGGCTTGCCAGATGCCTTTGTGGCGCATGGAACCGTAGAAGAACAGCAAGTTGAATGTGGTATTGATGTCGACTCTATCGTGACGGTTTTGCAATCGTGGCTTTAAGTTCTTTTAATGGTTTGCCAAAAAAGTTCAATTTGGCACTATATTCATGATGGCTGAAAATGCACCCGACGGTTTAGAGGGCTTGATGATGGGAAATGTCTCGGAAGAGGCAGGGGAATCAAGCGAACAAATACAAGCGCGAATTGCGGCCGCGACGGCTAAAGTGCAACAAATCAAAAAAGATGAAGCGGCGGCGCATAATTTTGACGAACACCTAGCAAATCTAATTCAAGGCTTAAGTCCTCAGCAGTTGGATTTTGTAATTTTTATGATTGATCACGAAGTGCCAAGTTTAACCATTTTGGCCTTTCTTTCGATTGTGAATAACCAGGCTGGGCAGGTGTGTTATCTCGCCTTTGAAAAAGATATTAAGCAGCGAGCCGATATTTCAGCCGCTGGATTACCCGCTGAAGCCGAGAGTAAAATTTCTTATTGGTGGACCTATATTTATGCGGCCGACCATACGTCTAAAACCAGTCGTTTAAAAGAACTAAAAGACAACGCGGAGTTTGTGACTGGTATTTCTCGGTACTCAGTTGTGTTTTTGCATCAGTTTTTGCAAACGCTTAAACTGGATGATTTTTCCGACGAACAGTTGAAAAAAATTCTACAGCGTTACCAAAAAGGTTTGTTTGCCTAAAGAATACTAAAATCGACTTCTGAGATATGGTCTTCTTCACACGCGGTGATGACAAATTTGAATTTGGCATCACGACTTTTTAATTCTAGTATTTCACCTTCTTCAGGGAATTTCTCAAGTTTTTCAAGAATAAAGAGCCCGATGGATTTGTTTTCGTCTTCTAAATTCCAAGGCCAAAATTCGGGCGTGTCGCCATTTAACTTTTCTTTTACAAAGTCTTCCAGTTGTTCAAGTTCGGTTTCGTTGCTAGCCGTAAAAGTTGATTTTCCGCTTTGTCGAATCTCTAAACGCTCTTCATCTTGTTCGTCGTGGATCTCGCCAAAAATCTCTTCTAATACGTCTTCTAGGGTAATAAGACCAACTAAGCCACCGTGTTCGTCGTACACGAGCGCCATATGGGTTTGTTCCGTTTGAAATTCATTTAAAAGTTTATCGATTTTCATCGTTACCGGAATTTTGTACGGCTTTTTAAGCGGCATATTCGCCACTTTTAAAGTTGAAAAATCTGGCTCTGATATTTTTTCAATAATGCCATGAACGCTGAGAATACCAGTGATTTGTTCCAGTTCTTCATGATAGACCGGAATTCGAGAGAATTTTTCTTCACGAATTTCGATTAAGGCTTCTTCAATGTTCATCGAGTCTGCAAACGCAAAAATCTTAGAACGAGGCGTCATCACGTTTTCAACCGTGTGTTCCCCAAACTCTAAAATCTTTTCGACCCATTCTTTTTCATCATGATCAATTTTGCCTTCTTGTTCCGATAATTCTAAGGCCGCTTTTAGTTCGTCTTCTGTCAGCCCTTGTTTTTCTTCTTGGTTCCCAGAAACTTGTTTTACAAATTTAGAAAGCGGGATGACGACTGGGCTCAGCACAATTTGCATAATGCTTAAAAACGGAGCGACCCATAAAGAGAAAGAAGCCGCATGGCGGTGCGCTAAGCTTTTAGGCGTAATTTCTCCAAATAGTAAAAGCAGGAAAGTCATCACTCCCGTTACAATTCCAATAACTAGAGCTTCACTACCGCCAAAACCGGAATTTTCAGCAAAACTCGTGGCCATAACCGTGGCTAAAGCCGAGGAAGAAACATTAACCACATTGTTTCCAATTAAAATGGTTACCAGTAATTTTTGTGGATCCGCTTTTAAGGCTTCTAAGCGTAGCACTCTTTGGCGAGCTTTCTTTTTAGCGGTTTGTTTTTTTAGGGCTGATATTTTTTCGGCGCCCATACTAAATAACGCAATCTCGGCACCAGAAAAGAAGCCAGAAAGCAGCAGCAACACAAACAGTAGAATTAATTCACCAGTCATTATTTAGAAGGGTGAGAAAATAAATGGGTCTGCGGAGGCTGGTCAGGTTCGTCGATCATTGAAATAAGTTTATTAAAGCTTACCGAAATATTGTAAGCCGAATCTCCGTTTCGTCAAAGCTTGATTGAAGTGTTTGAGTGTAGCCCCTCTATTTATAACAAAATGGGGCTTATAATAAAAAAGTGTCGAATTATTTTGTAGCACTCTTTTTATAAGTGTAGAATTTTAACAACATGAAAGTAGTTATTCCTCAGTCCGAACTTTTAGAGAGCTTGAAAACCGTATCTCGAGCGGTTTCAGGGCAAAACACCTTGCCCGTGCTTGGTAATATTTTAATTAAGGCCGAAGGCAAAAAGTTGCACTTTGCGGCCACGAATCTTGAAATTTCTATTTCAAACGCCATTGAAGCCGAGATTAAAAACGAGGGTTCAATTACGGTGCCGGCTAAAATTCTAACCTCTTACACCTCGCTTTTGGGTAAAAGCGAAGACATTGAACTAAAAATTGCGGATGGAACTGCGTTAGAACTAAATTCTAAAAGTTCTAAAACAAAGATTAAAGGGATCTCGGCTGATGAATTTCCACAAGTCTCTCGCGTAGAAGGTGGAACACGGCTTGAATTATCTGGCGACCAATTCCGTGAGGCGGTACACCAAGTGGCATTTGCCGCTCAAGAAAATGCTTCTCGACCAATCTTAGCCGGAGTGTTTTTAAGTGCTAAAGGAAAAGAGCTGAAAATTGTGGCAACAGATTCGTACCGTTTATCTGAGAAAAAAATTACCTTAGAAAAAGAAGTCGGGGATGTAAGTTGTGTGGTGCCGGTTCGTGCGTTCTTAGAGGCAGACCGTTTAATGAGTGGGTACGATAAAATTGTGATCACCGTGGCGGAAAATCAAGTGATGTTTTCTGTTGGTGGCACTGAACTGGTATCTCGTCTAATTGAAGGTCAATTTCCTCCATACGAACAAATTTTACCAAAATCACATCAAACAACGATTGAAGTTAGTCGTGAAGATTTAGCTTTGGCTGTACGACGAGTCTCAATTTTTGCCAAAGAAAACAACCAGCACATGAAGTTGGAATTTCTCAATGATGGCACGATGAGCGTTTCAACCGACGCTACACAAATCGGGGAAGAAAAAACCACGATTGACGTTAAAATTGATGGTGCGACGAATGTCATCGCTTTGAATGCCGATTACGTATTAGATGTACTTGGAGCTTTAACTGGCGACGATAAAATTCAAATTGAAGTTGAAGGAAAAATGAACCCAGCGGTTTTCAAAAGAATTAAGCACCAAGACTTTGTGCATTTGATCATGCCGTTGAAGGTTTAGCTTTCTCTTGCAAAGCCTTAAAAAGTCTTTATAAACGGGGCAGCGAAACCTATGTTTAGATTTTTATCGTGTTCGCCCTTTGGCCACTAAGGCCTTTTATTCTGTAGGGGAGCCCTGAAGGCTCCAGCTTTTGTTGTATGAGCATTTCCGAGACAATGAACCAGCTGCCATTTAAACTCTCTTTAGCCGAAGAGCTGAAGTATTTAGAGGAACATAAAAATCTAACCTTAGTGAATGTAGGAAATACAGCGGCTAAAAGTTATTTGTTGGCCGAAATTTTAAAGGCAACGCCGTTTCAAAATATATTTTGGGGCACTGAAGACGAAAAAGCAGACCAATTAAGGCCTTGTGCCGAACTCTGGTTTGAAAACCAAGTGTTTACGATTCCTGAAAAATTTACGTTTCAGCATTTTTACGAGTTAGTGAATCATTTGAACACACCGAGTCCAACGCTGTTTTTGTTTGAGGACTTAGCTAATTTTCTAAAAATGCCATTGCCAACCGCGAAAGATATAGCGGGCCTAACGGTGCATTTGCACAGTGGGAAAAGTATTAAAATTTACGAAGTGTTTGAGCGTTTAGAGCGTATGGGGTATAGCTCGGCCGAAGATAAACAGCTTGAGCCGGGGCAGTTTTTAAGAACGGGTGAAAATTTGTTTATTTATCCGCTAAATGAAACGAAAGCCTACCGAATTGAATTGTTTGGTGATGAAATCGAAAAAATTGAAGGCTGGGACGCTTTAAAAGCAAAAGCCATTGGGAAAGCCGTAAAAACGTTGGCTATTTGTCCGGTTGAATTTAAACAAGAAAATTTAAATGGCACCATTATTGATTGGTTGAATCAAACCGATGACACGTTGTTTGTGTCGGATGATTTAGATAAAGCGGTTTGCCCGAGTGGGAGTTTCCCAAAAATTCGATTTACGACGTTTCCCGAAAACGATGAAAAGTTTTTCCACCTGAATTTCTTTTCGGTATTACCTTTTTATACCATTCCAGATTTTGTGGTAGATACAAAAGAACGTTTAAGACGTGATTTTAATATTGTGATTCTGACTAAGAAGTTCGATGAAGTGGTGGGGATTTGCCGCGAGAATGAGTTGATGTTTACCGAAAATATTACCGAAGTCGCACAGTCGACGGTTAATATTGTAAAAGTTGATAAACACGGCTTTGTGCCGCATTCGTTTCAGAACAATGAGCGTAAAATGCTGTTGTTAACCGACCGCGAAATATTTCAATTTAAACGGAGTAGTCGAGCGAAAAAAGCCATTTCTGGCATGAACTTTGATTTGATTAATTCGCTTAAAGGCGGAGATTATGTGGTGCATTTAGATCATGGAATCGCCTTGTTTGAAGGCATGGTGCACCGTGAAATTAATGAAAGTGCCCGTGAGTACTTAAAGCTAAAGTATGCCGGTAGTGACCGTTTATTTGTGCCGGTGGAATCGGCGGAAAAAGTTTCTAAATACGTTGGTGATGAAGATCCGAAACTTACTAAACTTGGTGGCGCTGAGTGGCAAACCTTACAGCGTAAGATAAAAGCTGAAACCGAAAAAATTGCGGGAGAGTTACTTAAAATTTATGCCCAACGGGAATTGGCGAAAGGGAAACAGTTTGGCGCCGATGACGATATGATGAGTGCCTTTAATGCCTCTTTTCCGTACGAATTAACGCCTGGGCAACAACAAGCCTGGGAAGCGGTTCGGATTGATATGGAACGAGAAAAACCAATGGATCGATTAGTGTGTGGAGATGTTGGTTTTGGAAAAACCGAAGTGGCTATGCGGGCCGCCTTTAAAGCCTTTAGAAGTGGCATGCAGTGTGCGATTTTAGCGCCTATTACTATTTTGGCGGAACAGCATTATCAAGGCTTCTTAAAACGTGTCGCCGGAAAAAAATATGGTATTCGGATTGAACTTATGTCGCGGTTCCAGAGTGCAGCAGAACAAAAGAAAATTTTGAAAGATTTAGAATTTGGCTTAGTGGATATTGTAATTGGAACGCATCGACTGCTTTCAGAAGACGTGAAGTTTAAAAACTTAGGGCTTTTAGTCATTGATGAAGAACAGCGTTTTGGCGTAAAACAAAAAGAGAAGCTTAAGGGCTTTAGAACCGATGTTGATATTTTAACCCTCACGGCGACGCCGATCCCGCGAACATTGCATATGGGGCTGAATAAGCTTAAAGATGTGTCGACTATTACCACTCCGCCACCAGGGCGTTTGCCAGTGGTCACCGAGGTTAGAAAGTATAACCTCAACTTGATTCGAGAAAGCATTCAGAAAGAGCTCGCGCGTGGCGGCCAAGTGTATTTTTTACACAACGAAGTGCGAACGATTGAAAGCCAGGCCGAGCAATTGCGGAATCTTATTCCAGAAGCTCGGTTTATTGTGGCTCATGGACAATTAAATCCGCATGAACTAGAAGCCCGTATTAAAAAATTTAAAGATGGGGAAGCGGATGTGTTAATTGCCTCTACCATTATTGAAAACGGAATTGATTTACCAAACGCTAATACCTTATTTGTAAATCGAGCTGAAAAATTTGGTCTTTCACAATTGTACCAACTGCGTGGTCGGGTTGGGCGCGGTCGAACTCAAGCTTACGCTTACTTTTTGTACCAAGGTCAGAAGTTAGAAGTCGATGCGCGCAAACGATTACGAGCGATTGTAGAAGCGTCTGAACTTGGGGCTGGATTTCAAATTGCCATGAAAGATTTAGAGATTCGTGGAGCGGGTGAAATTTTAGGGGCGAACCAAGCTGGAGCCATGAAAGATGCGGGCGTTAGCCACTTTGTGCGGATGCTTAATAAAACGATGGCCGAAATTAAATCGGGGGAAATAGCAACGCCCGAGGAAGAAGAAAATATTACCGTAGAGATTCCATTGGCGTCTTATATTCCACCTAATTATATACCAAACGCGGACGAAAAAATTCAGGTATACCAAGAACTCGCTTCAGCTGAAAATGCCACGCATTTAGAAGATATTAAGAAAGATCTACGAGACGATTACGGCGACTTGCCACCCCAAGTAGAAAATTTGTGTAAAGTGATTCGTCTTAAAATGGCCTTAAAAGCGGCGCACCTAAGTGGCGTTCGCGTGACTAAGGTTTCTCATAAGTCACACCAAATTTTAATTCGTATGGGAAAAGGCTTTAGCCCAGACCAAATTTTTGGCCTGCTTAAAAATTCGCAATTAAAATGGGTAATTACCGCTAATGGATTAAAGCTGGATTTACAGTCTTTACCCGTTACGTGGTACCAGGATTTATTAGAAACAGTGAAGTGGCTTCTCCCAGAAAAG
>CAJQJI010000109.1 GCA_905478675.1 Candidatus Altimarinota bacterium | reverse complement strand
CTCTCGCTTCGCTATATCCGCAAACTTTATTCCTGTTAAACGTTCTAGCTGCCCTTGTAATACTCGCAGCCATTGTCTTTTTTTCCCGCCCGCGTTTTCATCCTTCATCTCTAACCAGCCCAAGCAGCGATCAAGCCTCCAAAGGGCGCTATTCATTTTGTGCCACTGTTTCTGAATCGAATCTCTATTTTCATGAAACCCTTTTGCCCGATTTTGCCGCTCCGCGGTTTTAGCCATATTCGGAACATTTTTTATTCCTTTTTGAATATCGCTCAGCGCGCCCTCTATTTCATTTAAAACCGAAACATATAAACGCAGCTCTTTAAGAGAAGAGGTCTCATCGTCACTTAAAACCAGCAGCACCTCGGATAAAACTGACTTCTTAAAATCATTCACACTCGGTACTTTTGACGCCTGCTTACCAACCAGTGTTTTGGCTTGATTTAATTGCAAATGGGCCATTTGCAAATCACGGTCGGCCTCGCCCCACTGACTTTGCACCAAACCACTTAAACGCGGCAAAAGCACGCCTCCAATTTCTTGCTGTAGTGTAAACAAGGTTTTTTCTAATTTTTCCACGAGCTGATTACTTTCACGAAGAGACTTCGCTTCACTGATTTCAAAATCTAAATCTTCCTTGCTGGTTAAATCAATCGGCTCTACTCGTTTACTTAAACTTGTTTTGGCCCGACGAAGTTCTGCCGTTGATTTGTGATACTCACTAATTTTTTGCTGTGCGTCTTTAAAAACCCCTACCACTGATGCATTTTTTCGCCCTTTCCCCGATTCAAGGGCAGTTAAAACTAAAGTACTTACCTGCTGTACTAAATCTTGAAGTTCAGACTCAAGCGCGTCTAAGTTTTCCAGGCCTAATCGCTCTTGTAGCCGTGCCTCACGCTCCGCTAACGCGCTTCTAAAAGCCTCCTGTGTTTCACTAACGTCTTGATTTAGCAATGGTTTTGCGTCCCTTAGGGTGGTGTTGCTTCTTTCTATATCGGATGGTTTTTGAAAAGGAGTCGATTTAAGCATGTAAATTATTGTTCCTCTTTATATAAAAACAATAAAAACAAAAAACAAGAAATTCGATAAATATAACAAAATAAACTCGGCTAAAGCGTCACGTTAAAATAATCCACCTTCCCAATTTTTTTAGGCAGAATTAACGTCAACTCTGAACCAAATTTCTTCTTATCGGTTCCCATGGCTTTCCAAATATCTTCCTCGGCAATATCACAGGTTAAATCGACTTCAAACTGGTTAAAAATATTTTCCAGTCTATCCACTAAATCCCAATCACACAGCTCGCGTTCGGCCGCATAATTCGCCGCCATAACACAGCCAATCGCCACGGCCCGACCATGAGGAATTTCAAAATTAGAACACAACTCAATAGCATGCCCAAACGTATGCCCAAAGTTTAAGAACTTACGTTGTCCGGCTTCTTTTTCATCCGCTTCTACAATTGTTTTTTTAATATTCATACTGGCCGGTGCCAGCCCCAAAATTTCCTCACGAACGACCGGCCAGTCTTTGGTCGCTAAAGCTTCTAAATCTTTAAAATGTTTTTCACTAGAAACCACGCCGTGTTTCACCATTTCGGCGATCCCGTTTTTGATTTCTAAATCTGGCAGGGTTTCTAAAAAGTCATTGCAAACCATCACCGCCTCTGGTTGTTGAATCGCCCCAATCAAATTTTTCCCGTACTCACAATCAATCCCTGTTTTGCCCCCAATACTCGCGTCTACCATGCCCAGCAAGGTTGTTGGTACTTGAATGAAAGGCACGCCTCGCATAAAAATACTAGCGGCAAAACCGGTCATATCTCCAACCACCCCCCCACCAACGGCGACAAACACCGAACCGCGATCTAACCCATTTTCAAATCCGGCTTTTAAAATCGTATCAATAGAACTCCAATTTTTTTCCGTTTCTCCGGGCTTCAAAACTACAAGCTCGGCCGCTAAATCTTTAAAATATTGTTTTAAAAATTCAGTTTTACGGTGCACATTTTCATCCGTTACTAACACCAATTTTCGATCGCCTACTTGGGCTTTTAAGGCTGAAGCTAAAGCTTCAAAATTTTCATGAAAAGAAATATCATAAGTCTCTTTTTTGGCCGGTGTTGTTATGCGAATTGATTTCATCAGGCGCTAGTATAAAAAAAAGCCTCGCAAGTGCGAGGCTTAATGTTGCGTAAATATTATTTAGGCTCAATTGGCAGCAACTCCGCTGCATCGGCCATTGGATCCACCTCAATTTCTTCATCATGAATAATAGAAATAGAAGACACTTGGTCTTTTTTGTTTTTCATCAAAATTACTCCTTGAGTCGCTCTTCCGGCCGTTTTAATCCCTTCAAGTGGCGTTCGTAGCGTTTGTCCGTTTTTGGTGACGATAAGTAAGTCTCCTTTCATGCCTTCGCCAATCACGCGTGCCCCAGCTACTTTTCCAGTTTTGGCAGTAATATTAGCGACTTTTACGCCCGTTCCACCACGAGATTGTTCTCGGTATTCAGATACTTTAGACATTTTTCCAAGCCCGTTTTCCATAACGGTGAGTAATTTAGCCGGTGATTCTGGTAATAAAATATCCATTTGAATCACTTCATCTTTATCTTTCAAACGAATCCCTCTCACGCCGGCAGCCGCTCGCCCCATCGGACGCACGCCATCTTCAGGGAATCGAATTGATTTGCCTTCGTGCGTCACAATAAAAATATGATCCGCGCCCGTCGACATTCGAGCCCATTGCAGCGTTTCTCCGTCTTTCACTCCACAAGCAATCAAGCCGGATCGACGGATATTTTTAAAGAGTTCTAAATCAGATTTTTTAATCGTGCCGCCCGTTGTACACATCACAATGTATTTTCCTTCAGAACGACTTAGATTTAGAATTTCAGTTACTTTTTCTTCTGGCTGTAGTTGTAATAAGTTCACTACCGGTGTGCCTTTAGCCGTTCGGCCGGCCTCTGGAATTTCGTACATTGGTAGATTGAAAACGCGTCCTAAATTCGTGAAGAAAAGTAAATCATTATGGTTGGTTCCATAGACAGACTTCGCAATAATATCTTCATCTTTAGTTTTAGCGCCAACCACTCCAACGCCTCCTCGACGTTGCGCACGAAAAACACTCGGACTCATTCGTTTAATGTAGTTTTGTTCGGTTAGAACGACCAACATTTCTTCATCCGGAATCGTATCTTTCGCCGAGAATTTACCCAGCGCGTATGGATGTACTTTAGTTTTTCGTCCATCACCAAATTTGGTAGACACCTCTTGTAGTTCTTCTTCAATAATGTCGGCTTGTTTATCTCGGCTATCTAAAATTGATTGTAATTCAGCGATCAATTTCATTTTTTCGGCTAATTCGTCTTCAATTTTTTGACGTTCTAAGCCGGCCAGTGTTTGCAATCGCATTTCTAGAATCGCTTTAGCCTGCAGATCGCTTAAACCAAATTTTTTAATCAGTTCTTCTCCTGCAATTTCTTTCGTGGCCGCCGCGCGAATAATCGCAATCACTTCATCAATATGATCTAAAGCAATTTTTAAACCCTCTAGAATATGCGCTCGAGCTTGAGCCACTTTTAAGTCGAACATCGTACGACGCACGATGACTTCAAATCGATGAGACAAGAAATACTCTAGCACTTCTTTTAGATTCAATAGTCGCGGGTGAATTCCATCGACCAACGCAATCATGTTTAAGTTAAAACTTTTTTGTAGAACCGTGTCTTTATAAAGCTGATTCAAAATTTTCTTTGGGAAAGCGTCTTTTTTCAATTCAATCACGATCCGCATCCCTTCTCGATTTGATTCATCTCTCAGGTCTGAAATACCCACTATTTTTTTATCTCGAACTAAGTCCGCAATTTTAATAATGAGCTCTGACTTATTCACTTGGTACGGAATCTCGGTGATAATGATCGACATACGACCATTTTTCATTTCTTCTAGTTCTGATTTGGCTCGCATAATGATACCGCCTCGCCCAGTGTGGTACATTTCTTTTACCGCGCCACCATCATAAATTTCAGCCCCTGTTGGAAAATCCGGTCCTTTGATATCTTCTAATAACTCATCAATGGTACTGTCTGGGTTTCGTAACAGTTTGGTTGTGGCTCTAATCACTTCTTCTAAGTTATGCGGCGGAATATTAGTCGCCATCCCCACCGCAATCCCCATGGTTCCATTTAAAAGCAATTGTGGGACACAGGTTGGCAGCACTGAAGGCTCTTGAGCTGACGCATCGTAATTCGGTCGAAAATCAACCGTATCTTTTTCAATATCGCCTAGCATGAGCTCGGCTACTTTTGTCATTTTAGCCTCGGTATAACGCATGGCCGCTGCATTATCGCCATCGATTGAACCAAAATTTCCTTGTCCGTTTACCAGTGGGTAACGCAAAGAGAAGTCTTGGGCCATTCGCACCATCGAGTCATACACGGCTGTATCTCCATGTGGATGATATTTACCGAGCACCGCCCCGACTACCGTGGCAGATTTACGGTATTTGGCTCCAGCCCGCAATCCGTTTTCATGCATCGCGTATAAAATCCGTCGGTGCACGGGTTTTAACCCATCTCGCACATCTGGCAAAGCCCGAGAGACAATCACTGACATGGCGTAACTCAAGTAAGATTCTTCAATCTCACTCACTAAACCGCGGCTAAAAATATGCCCATCATTTTCACTGAACACCATGGCCGCTGAATTATCCGATTCGACCTCAATTTCTAGGGATGGTTGCGCCTCTGGTTCTTCATTCGATTCACCGGCTTCTAAGGGTTCTTCGTTGGTATTTTCTTCGGTCATATCTTACTTAAAAATAAATCCCCTAAATTCTAGAGTTTTAGGGGACTATGACAAGTTAAAATAGACAATACTAGTGGAGGCTAACGCCTTTTATCGCCCCAAGAAGCTCGATCCATTAAAGCCTGGTGGTGGGATTTCTACCGCACGGCCATCATAACGGACTATCACAGCATTAATATTACTATCGCAGACCCCTGGCGTTGGCTGATAACAAGCATCGGTATTCGTTTGATTCGGAGGCTCTGCACTATCGTAAAGTGGTTGGTACGAACGAATAAAGTTCAAATCATATTTCTCCGCCTCAATTCGCTCTGGATCAGACGTTCCAATAGTTTCTCTCCAAGGCGTAAAGTAGGTGGTATCTAGTTCTAATAAAATAGCCCCTCCCAGCGTATTATGCGTCAATAACGTCCCCTCAAATAATAACTGTGTTTCGTTATCTGGAGTGTGCCCATTACTCACATCATTCGTTTCTACATCTCCATCGTTGGTCACAATCATAGAACTTGGAATTGTAAAAATACTCCCTTCGGCAAATATAGTTCCTGCAATTTGTTTTACATCATCTTTCACAAAAACATTCGCTGTAGCTGGCGCCTCTTCAATGGCATCATTAATAAGAATTAAACCAAAAGAATCTAAATTGTCCGCGTACTTGTAAGCGCCTTCAATAATAAGGTTCCCGTTTTTAATAACGAGCGTATTAATACCGGTGGGCAGGTCCATCACGGAACCAGACGCTCCAAGTCGAACATCGGCATTTTCTACTAAGGCAACGTTACTATCGCTAAACCAACTATTACTAAAAATTAGAGCGGCATTTCCGGCTTGCACCTGCGGTGCAATCGCTCGGGTTATTTGAAAAGCATTTGCAAACACCTCTTCACGAATATCGTCCACACTTTGAATATCCCCTAAACGAACCGCATTGTAATCTTGTACGACCCCTTTGTCATTTTCTCCAATCACTTTCCCTTCAATTGAGGCCCCTACAGAGCCAAGAGCCACCGTTGTACCATCACAATCATCGGCTTCATCACAATCGGCCCCAAAACCAGAACCTAGCGCCCCTGACGGATAACGAATATCTCGCGTCCCACCATCAGTCACCTGATAACGAAGATCTCCCGCAAAGGAAACACTCCCTGTAACTACGGTGTCCTCCTCTGCTAGCCGTAACGTAATATTAAGAATCCGTTCTTGAACACTCGTCACAAAAGGAATTGGGTTCACCGGTAGACCTTCAAAATAAAGACCGTCAGGCATAATCGTTTCAATAAAAACCTCAACCTGATTGTTTGGTCCCCCAGAAGTTGGAAGCAATAAATTTCGAATCACTTTTAACTGTCCCTCTACGTCTAATAAAAATTCAGGTGGAGAACTAAGGACTTCAAAGGTGGTGGTTGCCCATGGTTGAAACCCAAGCGGGACCGAATAACCTTCATATTCAAAAACGACTGGATTTATTAAATCAATATTTCCACTTTCATCAATCCCTGGTAGTTCTAACCGAAAGGGGAAATTAAAAGCTTCATTCACTCCTAAATAGGGTCCCACCTGTCGAATTGAAGGGGCCCAAGCGCTTACATCAAAAGCATTTATAACCGCGCCTGAAACTTCACTCAGGGTTAAAGGAATTCCCGCCGAGCTAGAAGGCGGAATAACCTGCGAATCAATACGAGTTCCCGTTAAAAAATCATAATCTCCTTCGTTCGCATCAACTACAAAATCCGCATCAGAAGTTAACTCATACGTTTGACCATCAAGCTGCGTCACCGGGTTTCCAAACTCATCTCGCACATCTAGGGTGACCGTACAACTATCAACCCCATTCGCTACAAGATCTAAATCACTACAAGCACTTTCACCTATTAAACTAGACATATCTGGATCGGGAGCCCCCGCTCGAACCGTAAACACACTCGTATCTGGCCCACGCACATTGTCTGCATAGTCGACTAAATAGGTCGAAACTTGGTAATCTCCCGCTTGCTGAAAACAATCGGTGATCTCTGGTTCTGTATTTTCATCATCATACCCCAGTTCTGATAAATACTCCCAACTACAATTATTATACGTACCACTATAACCATTACAGGCCGTTAACATTCCCGCCGCGGTTAAACGATCTGGCGAATAACTAAAACAAGAAAAGGTTGGAACTTCTGTATTTTCAGGATCAAACTCCACCATCATAATCGAAGCTTCCCAATCAATTCCAGACGCCAATACGTTTGGCATCCAGAGAAGACTTGAGAGACTGAGAAGCAATAATTTTTTCATATAAATTTAATTTTTGGGAGGGTTTACCGTTCGAACTGAATAAACCTTAACTACAACTACACACCCCTGAACCATTCGGCGCGTTGGTACAGGTTCCTAAATCACCGGAACTCTTAATACACACCACTTTGCCGGTTCCGTCGGAAGAAACGCCTGTTAGGCGCGTTTCCCCATCTACATGCAATCTCACCGCCGGTACCCCTACCCCAATTCCAACGTTCCCATTAAGCAGCACGTTCGTGCTATTTGAAGGAATTGTAATTGCCGCTGCACCAGCGGTTCCTTTTGTTGTAAACTTCATATCAGGCCCTGCCGTCCCCCCAGTATTTTTAGCACTAGCAAATTCAAAAGCCGTGGTATCCATTTTAATAAAACCTCGACCAACGGTCGCACCGTAATTTTCAGCGTTTACTATCTCAAGAAATGTACTGCCAGGAGCCGCTTGGTCATTTCTGATACTAAATCCGTAGTTCGTAGCACTGCCACCGGAGTTAATTTTGAAACCGGCTCTTGGAAAACCGCCATTGTCTGAGAGGACACTCAAAGCGAGCGATACATTGGTAGCCGAAGCCAAAATCTCACCTCCTTGGGCTAATATATTTCCACTAACCTCAAGCGCTTCACTTGGACTCGCCGTTCCAATCCCCACGTTTCCATCAGACTTTAAGACTAACTGATTATCATTCGCCCCTCTTTGCACATTCAAATTTCCGGCCGCATCTATCCACAATTGCCCTGTATTGCCACCAGAGGAGGATTCGACGCGAATACCATTTGAGTTCGTGTTAGCTAACTGCTTTACATGTAGTTCAGACGCGGGACTTGTTTCTTGTACCCCCACATTCCCTTCATTGGTGACCACAAATTTTTTGGTATGACTCGATTCACTCCCAGTTCCTACCGCAAAATTAGCCGCTGGCCCAACGCCTTGATTTGTCAAAACTAAGAGCCCCTGAGGACTTCCTGTCGAAGCCTGATTTTCAAAGGTCGCGACGCGATCATTCGTATCGTTTTCAACCACATGTAAAAGATTCCCTGGATTATTTTCATTAATCCCCACTCTTCCATTCTCGTTAATCCGAGCGATCTCAGTAAAACCGCCGCCCCCCCCGACACCATTTTTCCCAAAAACAATAGCCCGATTCTCGGCATCATTGTTATTCCAATCTGTCACTAAATATAAATTATCTTCCCCCGCAACGGTCACAGACCCATTGTTGGCTAAAACATTCCCGCCTCCGACATAATAATTACCGTCATTAAAAACATCCCCATCTTCATCCACACTAAATCTATTATTGTCAGTATTCGTCCCCACTTGAAAAACTATCTCATTAGCGGCTGGCGTATTTTTCAATACTTGCAATTGAGCGGCTGGTCCGCTGGTCCCAATTCCAACTTTCCCATCATCTAAAATACGCATTTTCTCTGTTAGAGAATCATTACTCCCCGTATTCGTCAAAAACACTAAATCCCCTTCAGCCGAAGAATCCGCGGCGTCTCCATTTCGAAGTGCAATTCTTGCCCCTTCAAACGGAGAACTATCTTTATTTTTTAAGCGAATCGAAGCAATATCGGCTGTCGTACTCGTGGTTTGCGCCCCCGTTAGGATCAAGGCTGAATTTTGCGTGTCAATGGCGGTCGTTCGGACGGTTAAAAGAGCCTCCTCATCGCTCACCACGTCTAATAGAGTAATCGGATTATCAGTCCCAATCCCAACCGTGCCATTCGCATCAATGGCTATCCCTTCGCTGCCGCCTTCGCCCACTAAACGAAATGAATCTAAATCTAGATTCATTTCCGCTATATGATTTCCTAAATTATCACTCACATTCGTGGTCGCCAAAGCATCCCAGCTTACACCATCACAACGTTCTATTACGCCGCCATCATAACGCAACGCCCCCGCTTTTCCAGCAACACACGCTCCAGCATCGCCGCCAATTTGTATGGCCCCAGCGGTGTGAATGCTTGAAAGCGGATTGTTAATCCCTACGCCAAGCGCTCCTGCCTCGGTTAGACGCATTAACTCTACAAAATTTCCGCCCGCCCCATCACTATTTTTACCAAAATACATTGCATTTGTATCTGCATCATTGTTGTTCCAATCAAGCGAAAAATACAAATTATCTTCACCACTTATTTCAAGATCTCCACCACTTTCATAAATATCACTATCACGCACCACTAATTTTCCATCAATCGTCATATCACCATCTTCATCAATCCGTACTCGGTCTGCATCATCCGTTGTTCCTAATTGTAATAATACCGCATTTGGGGCTGGGGTCTCAGCAAATAAATGAAGGATGCCCGTAGGCGCATTAATGCCAATCCCCACACGCCCTGAATCATAATAGGTATCTGATCCGGAAGATTCCCACGTTTGATTTTGCAGACTCCCAACCGCCGCCGCCAAAGTTTCTAAATCAAGCTTCACCTTATTCCAATCTGAAGCTCTAATTAGTTCTCCAGAATTAACCGAAGGCGTAGAAATTCCGATAGCCGCCTGAGTTAAACTAGGCACAAAGCACAAAACCCCGAGCAACCACCATTTGTTTAGTGTTTTATTCCCTGCGAAAGCCTTTCTTAAATTTTTTAACATTAAATTAATTAATAACAACATCTAAACGAATTATTGGTTGTCACGTCTAAACTTACTATATCATTACAAACACTTCCACCATAGGCTAACGCCTCAGATGTAGCTCCGACTTGATCAACCCATTCATCGTTCCCTGTTAGCGCATTCCCACTACTCGTACTACAGGCCTCGTACCAATGAGAAGCAGAACATAAATGCGCCGCCCCTAAAACACTATCACTAAGGCCACGACAAATAGCTTTTGCATCCCAAAAATCAGTTGCCACTCGCTCGTTGGTTTCAACACAAAAGGTATTACTTTGCCCCACGCCACCAACCATCGTAAATCCTGATGGACAAGCCTGTGGCCCACTCCCACTTGCCAATAGACTTTGCACTAGCAACTGACTAATACAGCCACTCCCAGTTTGATTACACCACAGATTTGTTTCAATACCACTATCAAAACGAGCTACACTTCCAACATGTAGATCCCGTTGTGGAGCTGGCTGATTAATCCCTATCTGGCCTCCACTATTAAGACTAATAGGGGTTACATCGGTAGTATCATTAAAAAGTTCTAACATCTCTCCATTAATTTGCCAGGCCCAACGATTCCCGCCGGCAGAATTTAAAGCTAATTTGGCTCCATCTCCAAAAACTTCTATCCCGGCTGGTGGTAAGCTGCTCCAAGTCTGAAAAGGGGACGGCGTTGCAAGCCCCAACAGCCCAGTCTCTGTTAAACGCATCAATTCTTCAAAAGCAGCGCCACTCCCCGCGTTGTTTTTTCCAAAAATGATACTGGTTGTATCCGCTGCATCATTATCCCAATCCGTTACTAAATATAAATTTTCTTCACCGCTGACACTTAAACTTCCATCACTATCATACACATTACCACCACGAACTAACGCGTTTCCATCCATCGAAACATCCCCATCTGATTCCACACTAAAGCGATCTGAATCTGTATTGGTTCCGGCTTGAATTAAAAACCACCCTGGAAGCGGACTGTGCTTGTAAATTTCTAAACTGGATTGGGGATTACTCGTTCCAATTCCAACATTACCTAAATCAAAATATACATCTGAGCCATTAGGAAACCAACTCTGATTGGTTAAAATATCGAGCCCAATAGAAAGCGATTCTAGATCCACTCGAATACGATTCCAATCTTCGGCTCTAATGAGATCTCCTGACGTCACGGCTGGAGTCGTAATCGTGATTGGTTCAGCTTTCCCTAGGAGGGTTACTCCAAAAGTCAGCAAGAAGCAAAAGCGTATTATATTTTTCATAAGTTACGACTAATAGAAGAAGAATGGATCAAATTCGGCGTCATCATACAAAGACAACATTTCTGTTACTTGCGGTGCAATATTCACAATTTCAACCCCTCTACCCT
>CAJQJI010000108.1 GCA_905478675.1 Candidatus Altimarinota bacterium | reverse complement strand
ATTTTACATATTGAAAATATGTCGTCGGGTCGGTTTTACAAAATCTGTGACTTTTTGCACGCTGCTGTTTTTTGGTATTCTGCCTGTCTATTATCGGACGTTTGCGATGGTGCGGGGCGAGCCTTGGGTCTTGTTTTTTATTGTTTTGGCTCTGAATCAGATGGTCGCCATTTTTTTAGAACAGCAAGCAAAGACATGGCGGATTGTTTTACTTGGGATTTTTTTGGGACTGGGGTTATTGTCACGGCAATGGGCGATTTTTTTCGTCCCTGTTTTATTGGGAGTTGGCAGCATTGCATTTATCAAGCGTCCCGCATGGCGTTGGCTGGCATTTAAGAGTGCGAGTCTGAGTCTGCTGATTGCTTTTTTGATTAGCAGTTGGTTTTATTTTCATTTGAAATCTGAACACGGTAGTTTTAGTGCATTTAACAGGCCAGGCGCAGAATCATTTTCGTTGCAAAATCAGCCAGCATCTTTTTACTTTGATTTAAGTTTCAAAGAGTTAATGACACATCCTCAACGCCCCGATTTTTCCAATCGTTTTTGGCCTGTCATGTATGCGGACACGTTTGGCGACTATTGGGGATACTTTGCGGTTTATGTTTATAACTTTAAGAAAGACTACTATTGGCCGATGTTCTTGTTTACACGCAAAGGGGGGGAGGAAAAACTAAGCCATACCATTCAGACAAATGTCAGTTCGATTTCATCCTATCTTGCGCGTGTGGCTAAAGTCAGTTTATTGCCAGCCATAATCTTTTTCGCAGGTTTTATTTATGTCTTGATCCGTTTATGCCAGCCCCGTGGTTTGCTTGGATGGCATAAACCTGCTGGACAATTTTTGTTGATGTATCTATTTTTGGTGTTGGTGACGATGGTTGGCTATGGATGGTTTTTAATCATGTATCCCAATCTCAAAAAAGGGGACACCATTAAGCCGACCTATATTTTGCATGTCTTCCCATTTTTCGCGATGTGTGCAGGCTGTTTGATGGGGCAGATTCAAGAAAAATGGCCCAGGGCTTACAAGGGATTACTTGTGATATTGGCGATGGTGGCGTTACACAATTTACCGGTCATGATTAGCCATACCGGGATGCTGCGTCCGTTTTTCGATTGGTTTCACAGCGTGTCGTTTGGGTAAAAAAAAATAGGCGACGAGTTGCCGAAGCATGCTCGCCGCCCTTCCGGGGGCTGTGTTAAGAGGACGTAGTATAGAGTGTGAATACCCCGTTTGCAAGTGGATGTTAGAATTATTGTGATTTTTTTTTATAAATATATGCCCTGTTTTATAGGGTTTTTACACTATCGGGTATTGCCCTGATGTTTGTTGCGGTTCAAATAGGTTAGGAGTATAAAAAATGTCATCTGTCCTTTTTGTATGTCTTGGAAATATTTGTCGTTCACCGGCTGGCCAAGGGGTGATGTTGTCGGTGATCGAGCAAGCAGGTGTGTCCGATAAGATTCAAGTTGATTCAGCCGGAACCGGCGCCTGGCATGTGGGGAATCTTCCTGATTCGCGAATGCGCGGGGCTGCCGAGGCTCGGGGAATCATTCTTGACAGCCGGGCCAGACAGGCCAAAGCCTCCGATTTTCAGAATTTTGACCTGATTGTTGCGATGGATCAAAGCAACTACGACAACCTTAAAAAATTGCAAGGGCCAAAAAAATCCAATGCTCATTTATGTTTACTGGGTGAATTTTTAGATCCACAAAATCCGCCCGATGTTCCCGATCCTTATTATGGGGATGGTTCAGGATTTGATCAGGTGCTTGATATGATTGAGCAGGCGTGCCCGAAAATTCTGCAGACGTTATTGGAGAAGTAATGCAGCAGATGCTTGAAGCAGCAATCGCACAATGTCTGGGGGAGAGCCTAAAAATTGTTGCGATGAAAAACCTTGATGGCGGGTGCATTAACCGCGCGTTGCATGTCCAATTGGAAGATGGCCAATCGCTTTTAATTAAATTGCCCGTAGCCAAAGTGCCAGCCGATCATTTTGTGGTCGAAGCCGATGGCTTGATTGCTCTTGCAAAACCAGATTGCATCCACATCCCCAAAGTCTACGGCCATGGCATCCTCGATGATGGCAAGCCCTATTTGATTTTAGAGTTCATTCAAACCGCCAGCCAAAGCTCAAATTTTCAGGCAGCCTTGGGGATGCAGCTCGCACAACTTCATAAACAAACCGTCAGCGATCAGTTCGGTTGGCATGGCGACAACTACATTGGTTCAACCCCGCAATCCAATGCACAGTCCAATAATTGGGTCGAATTTTATCGCACCCACCGCCTTGGCTATCAATTCAAATTGGCTCAGCAAAACGGTCTTGTCGATTCAAGCTTCATGGACCTTGCTCGCAAACTTTTAGACAAGCTCGATGATATCCTCAACATCGACGAGCCAGCCTGCCTGCTCCACGGCGACCTTTGGGGGGGCAATGTCATGTGCGGGGAAATCGATTCGCAAATTCGTCCTGTGCTCATTGTTCCTGCGGTCTACATGCGCCACCGCGAAGCTGATTTGGCGATGATGCATTTATTTGGTGGCTTTACCGCTGATTTTTACGAATCCTATCACAAAGCCTGGCCACTCCCCGCCCATACCATGACTCGGCAGAACGTTTACATGCTTTATCATCTGCTCAACCACCTGAATTTATTTGGACGCGGATATTTTGGGCAGTGTCTTTCTTTAATGAAGCAATGTCTGTAAAACCGACAGACAACTCTTTAAAGCCCTGTTTTTAAGCCATTTTTGTTACTTTGACACAGATGTGTCTGTCCGTTTGTGCGGGCTGCGTTGGCATGTTGCTTTATGTGTGGCTAATCGATGCCCTGTTTGTATGCAGCAAAACAGGCAACTGCTTTATTGATGGGCAATTTAGTCATAAGCTTTGTTTGTATTTAGATTAAGCTTCTCAAAATTACGAATAAATGTGGCCCAAACGACTGTGTATATAAGATGATGCAAATCGGTGTTTTACGAAAATTATAACCAGTCAAAATGTCGTGCTGATTCGTGAATTTTAAAATTTTTAGACAACATATTCTGACTTGGCACCATTGTTGCATTATAGAACGGCGTAACCCAATAACGCTTCAACGCTCAGTTGATTTCCCTAAGGGGGTCCAGAATCAACAAAGCACAAGCGTTGCTGGGGAACCCGGGGAATAAACTTGTTACCGTGCGAGCCGTATCGGCGTAGATCGGCTGTGGACAAAGGCGTCCAATCTCATTCACGTGAGGTTGGGCGTTTTTTTTTATATAAAAACAAAACTTACTTTTAAACCAATCCTTGCAAGACCTCGGCAAAGATTGAAAACAAAATTTAAACGATTTGGAGAATTGAACCTTGTTAAAAAATCCTTCCCGCCGACCAAGACGTTCATTGATTAAAGCTGGAAAAATGCTCACGGGTTTGTGTCTGGCCGCATCCGTGTTTGTTGGTATGAACCCAAGATCAGTACAAGCTGATACACCAAGCGGTGAAAAGGTCTATCTGGACCTTGAAAAAGATTCCTTAAAGTTCG
>CAJQJI010000107.1 GCA_905478675.1 Candidatus Altimarinota bacterium | reverse complement strand
GTGCGTAGCATTTTTACTTAAAACAGGGTGAAAAGCCAAAAAAAAGCCCTAAGATTTAAGTAATGAAAATATTAGTCACTGGTGGTGCGGGCTTTATCGGGAGTAATTTTGTGCGTCATATTTTGGCAGAACGTGATTACCAGATTGTAAATGTCGATAAGCTCACTTATGCCGGGAATTTAGAGAACCTGCGAGACATTGAAGATCATAAAAATTATAAATTTGTACAAGGCGATATTGCCGATAAACCTTTTATGAAAGCCTTGTTTGAAGCGGAGAAATTTGAGGCCGTTATTAATTTTGCGGCCGAAACCCACGTGGACCGATCAATTGAAAACTCTGATCCGTTTATTAACGCCAACATTATTGGGACCCATGTGCTGCTTGAACTGGCTCGTGAATTTAAGCTGCAGAAATACCACCAAGTGTCGACCGATGAAGTGTATGGCGATTTAGGTGATACCGGCCATTTGCCGTTTGAAACCCGACCGTTTTTTACCGAACAAACGCCCCTGAATCCAAACTGTCCGTACGCGGCCGCTAAAACTTCTGGCGATGTATTAGTTAATTCTTGGTACGAAACCTATGACCTGCACACCATTATTACACGGTGCTCTAATAATTATGGTCCGTATCAATTCCCTGAAAAATTAATCCCATTTTTCCTGTTTAAATCAATGAATAACGAGTTATTGCCTTTATATGGTGACGGCTTAAATATTCGTGATTGGTTGTATGTTTTAGACCACTGCGAAGCCATTTTATTGGCCTTCGAAAAAAGTAACGCTGGGCAGGTCTGGAACATTGGCGGCCATAACGAAAAAACCAATTTAGAAATTGTAGAACAAATAAAATCACATGTGCCAGCATCAACTTCGGAAATTGAGTTCGTACCAGACCGAAAAGCGCATGATCGTCGTTACGCCATGGATGCTAGTAAGTTAGAACGTGAACTGGGCTGGAAACCAAAACACACGTTTGAAGAGGCACTGCCCAAAACCATTGAATGGTATTTAGCCAATCGTGAGTGGGTCGAAAACTGTCGGGCCAAGGTTTAATGAAGAGTTCATGAAGGAGTAAGCTAGATTACTAGATGCTAGAATGCTAGTTCTTAAGTATGAACGTAAATTATAAAAATCTCAAAATTTGGCAAAGATCCGTTAATTTTTGCACTGCAATTTATATGGTAAGCAAAGCTTTTCCGGAATCAGAAAAATTTGGACTTACAAATCAACTACGACGAGCCGCTATTTCAATTCCTAGTAATATTGCTGAAGGAGCTGGCAGAAAATCTAAAGCTGATTTTCAAAGGTTCCTTCGTATCGCAGAAGGCTCAACAAATGAAGTTGAAACGCAAATTATTATTGCTAAAAATCTTAACTTTATTGACTCAAAGTCTGCTAAAAAAATGGTTAAAGAAGCTAATGAAATTTTAAAAATGATCGGTGGCTTTTCAAAAGCTCTGTAAAGTTTCTAGCTTTCTAGCTCACTAGTTTTCTAGCCCTCTTTCTCTAACTGAGTAAACTAAAGTAAAAATGGCCAAAGTCAAAACCCAATACGTTTGCACCGAATGTGGTGACACGAGCCCCACCTGGCTTGGGAAATGCCCTAACTGTGGGGCGTTTAACACGTTGAAAGAATTTCGGGAGGCAAAACTTAAAAATGAAGGGTCTGGAAAAATAGAAACCGGCGTTGATTTAACGCTAGCGGCTAACCAAAGCGGAGAAGCCGCTAACGGTAACATTCAGCGATTGGAAGTGGGGAAAACCGAAGTTGATCGAGTGCTCGGTGGCGGATTCTTCCCCGGTTCGGTCACGTTGTTTGGCGGGCACCCGGGAATTGGAAAATCAACTCTGTCACTGCAAATATTTTTAGAACTGGGGACGGGGTTTTATTTTTCAGGCGAAGAAAGTCGTGACCAAGTGTTTAATCGCGCCGAACGATTACTTGACGGAGCCCCTAGCACGGGCATCAAAGAACGGATTTTTTCTACTAATGCGTTAGAAGACATTATTACTACCGTACAAACTCACAAACCTAAATTTGTGGTGGTTGATTCTATTCAAATGGTCGGCCTGCAAGACAGCCGTTTTGGTTCGGTGAGCCAAATTAGAGAGAATGCTGAAGTGCTTTTAAAGTTGGCCAAATCAACCAATACCACCATTCTAATTATTGGGCATGTGACTAAAAATGACGAACTAGCGGGCCCCAAAGTATTAGAACATTTAGTGGATGTTGTGTTGTATTTAGAAGGCGAACGAAATTCGGAATTACGTCTCTTAAGAGCGCCGAAGAACCGTTTTGGTTCTACCTTAGAAGTTGGGGTGTTTGAAATGCGTGGGGCGGGATTGCAGGCGCTTACCAACCCGGCTGAATTCTTTTTAGCCGAGCGCGCGCTTGATACCCAAGGCTCCGTTATTACAGCGTTACGTGATGGCGTGCGCAACTTTGTACTCGAACTACAAGTTCTGACGGTGAAAACCAATTTTGGGCAACCGCGACGAACTTCGCATGGTTTTGACCTTAGTAAGTTCCACTTACTACTGGCTGTAGTCGCCAAATTCACCCCCTTTAGCTGCGAACAACACGACGCCTATTTAAATGTTATTGGCGGACTAAGAATTACCGACCCGGCAGCAGATTTAGCCATTGTGGCGGCGGTGCTGTCTTCTCGGCTAGAACAAGAGATCCCCGCTGATACCGTGGTATTGGGTGAAGTAGGCCTCTCGGGCGAAGTGCGGCGTGTACAACAGCTTGATGCGCGTTTAATTGAAATTGAAAAGCTAGGTTTTACACGCGTTATTTGCCCTAAAATTCCGGCTGGACTTGAAGTTCCAAAAAGCTTAAAAATAGAACCGATTAAAACCGTCGCGCAATTACTCCCGGTTTTATTTGGTAAAAAATAAATCACATGCACCGAAAACTAGACAATATCGATACTCATGATGAGCTTGTCGCTCATCGAAAATCATTCTTTGGAAAATACGAAGTCTTCGTGCCGGAGTTTGTTTACGGCGGGATTGACGGATCGGTCACCACTTTCGCCGTGGTAGCCGCCGCCTCTGGCGCCGAACTTGGCGCCGGGGTAGTATTGATCCTTGGTATATCTAATATGTTGGCTGACGGGTTATCAATGTCGATTGGGAGTTTTCTTTCCACTAAAACCGACTTAGAACACTACGACCGCATTGAAGCCGAAGAATACGAAGAAACCGAGAAATTTCCGGAAGCGGAAACTGAAGAAATTAGAAAAATTTATATCGACAAAGGTTTTGAAGGCGAACTGCTTGAAGAAATTGTGATGCACGTCACGACGCATAAAGATTTATGGGTAGCGGAAATGATGATTGGCGAACACGGCATGATGCGCGAAGAAAAACACCCCAGTGCGAATGCATTGGTTACTTTTACGGCTTTTTGTTTACTCGGGTTTATCCCTATTAGTCCGTATGTTTATGCGCTACTGGCGGATATTCACTTACCGAACGCCTTTACGATCGCCTGTGTCTCTACAGGGATTGCCTTTATTATTATTGGGTATCTTAAAGGGCTGATAAATAAAACCAATAAAATTAAAGCCGTTCTAGAAACAATTTTTCTTGGTGGTATTGCCGCCGGCGTGGCTTATGGCGTTGGAGACTGGCTCGAGAAAATTATTACCGTTTCGACTTAATCTAAAACGGTTTCTTGGATCGCACTTTCTTCCCAATCACTATTAAGAAACGTGCTATCCGCCGCCCCTTGTTGTAAATCAAGTAGGTTTAAACAATTTTGTTTCTCTGGACTTACTAAGCCTGGAGTCGTATTACTCGCTGTCGTCACTTTATCACACCAACGAGGGTCTCTGGTTTCTAGAGCTTTTTGCGTAAACACCCCGTTTTGACACGCGTTGCGTTGAAACTCGTTGGTAATTTTTTCACACAAGCTGATGTCTTTATTTTTGATCGCTTTTGTGTAATGGAACTGGTTTTTACAACTCTCCGCTTCGGCCGCTGGCAACGCATCACACAACGTGTCTGATTGGAGTAATTGCGCTTCTTTTTGCGTTGTATTCGTAATACAGTTATCAACCGCTTTGGTCACACAGCCTTGAAAATTAGCGTCTTGCACTAACCACGTTGGCGTGCTTTTAATTTTTTCTACAAATTGGTCGTAATAAGGCGACTCCATCGACGTTTCTGTTTCCGATATTTTAACGGAAATACTTTCAGGGCCCGTTTGTACTACTTCATACTCAAAGGGGTCTTCCGTTTCTGTTTTT
>CAJQJI010000106.1 GCA_905478675.1 Candidatus Altimarinota bacterium | reverse complement strand
CTTCGTGAATCTGGTTTAGTTGACCAAGCCCGACATAAATATAGGCAAGCGTTAACCGACGACTTAAATGTCGCAGAAGCCCTAGCCGCCACGTTTGATTTAATAACTCAAGGGCTCAAAGCTAAAGATAAAAAAGAACTCTCCGCCGATAAAGCGTTGTTAATCGTCGAGTTTCTAGAAAATGACTTTAATCACGTATTTGACGTCCTAAGTTTTGAGGTTTTAGAGCTTCCTGCAGAAATTGAAACACTGTTGCAAAAAAGGTCAGAAGCACGATTAAACAAGGATTGGGCCGAAGCCGACCAATTACGTGAGGCTATTAAAGATCTTGGCTGGGAAGTAAAAGATGAACCCGAAGGACAAACGGTAAAACCGCTTTAAATCTATTCCGCCATCTTTACGAGCTTCCATAACGCCGCCACACTCCAAGCTTGAGCGGGGCACCCTTTACCGTGCAACGGATGTCCTCCATCAAAAATCTCTGAAACACTTCCGATCCCAGCGTCATGATAAAAATGATTTTTAAAAGCCTCCAAGGATTCAGACATAGCCAGTTTAGCCTTCTTACTACCATAAATTTTCTCATAGGCCACAAAGTATTCTCGCAATAAAAACGGCCAGACGGTTCCTTGATGATACGCTTCATCCCGCTCCCAAGTGTCCCCTTTGTATTCTGGTTTAAAATCAGGATTATCAAGCGCCAAAGTTCTTAACCCGAAAGGTGTATAAAGTTTTTCACCAATCTGCTGCAAAACCTTTTTTTGTTTCGCTTTGGGTAAAATCGTAAAGGGTAAACTCAACGCATAAACTTGGTTCGGACGAATCACTTCATCTTTTTCTTCGGCTTCGATAACAACGTCATACAAACCTCCCATTTGGTCATTCCAAAAGGTAGAAGCAAAGCTTTTTTCAAAAGTTTTAATATAAGGCTTCACGTCTAAAGTTTTGTCTTTTACGGTTTTCTGAAAAGACTGATAAATTTTTAAAGCGTTATACCACAACGCATTAATTTCAACCGCACAACCGCTGCGTGGAGTGACTGTATAATCACCAATTTTAGCATCCATCCAGGTTAATTGCCACGGGGCTTCACCAGCCCTTAACAACCCCGATTCTAAAACTTTAATATTAAAATCCGTCCCTTCAATGTGCGCTTTAATAATCTTCGTTAAACTAGAAAAAATAGATTGAATAAAGGCTAAATCTTGATGTTTTTGCTGTAATTCCCACACAGCCACAAATAACCATAGAGTGGCATCCACGGTATTATATTCAATATCATCATCGGCGTTATCGGGAAAACGATTTGGAATTAAACCATTTTTTTCGTACTGCAAAAAAGTTTTAATAATTTGCTGGGCTTCATTCGGCTCCATAAAATCCTGAAAATCACGTAATGAGATTAACGTATCACGCCCCCAATCCGTAAACCACGGATACCCCGCAAGAATCGTACTACTATTACTTGATTCACGATGCACAATAAACTGCCGAGCGGCCAGCTCTAAATCAGCTTTAAACCGTTCTTTATCGCTAAGTGATGCATAACATTTATCAGCTTCTAAAAAAGGCTTTTCTGAAACTGGGCCAGGTTGAGTACTAAACTTAAGCAGTAATATTTCCCCAGGGGCTAAAAGTGCGTTTATATCTGCCGGACAAAAATTATCCTCAGTAGCCTCAAAACCACGAGCCGCTTCTTCGCTGTAGTACAATTGGTGATACCAATTTTTAATCGGCTCCCAATGAGCTAAATTACTCGCTAGAAATACTTTAGGCTCGCCCCAAGTTTGAGCACAAACCGTATTCCCTTCAATAGTCACATCGACGGCCGGATTATCTTCTCGAAGAGTGTGATAATCACGCAGTGCCAATAACGGCTTTACAAACAAAGTTAAAGGCTGGTGTCCTACATTCTTATAACGCACCAAACTTGTATTTTCGCCTTTAAGCATCAACACCGATTTCTCTAATTTTCCCCCCTCTAAATTAAAACACCAATGCGCATACGGTTGATTCTTAAAATCAAAAGCCAAATTCAATACGGGGAGATGTTGTAAATAGTGCTCGTTCGAAAGAGGCGTAGAGACCTGATTAATAAAAACTGTTTCTAACAAATGCGAAACCAGCAAATAACGATCCGTTGGAGGGTTTAAACTGGCACATAAAAGCCCTTGATAACGCCGTGTCGGCGGCCCTGAAACAGAACCGCTACAAAAGCCCCCTAAGTCATTGGTTTGAAGCCATTCTTGGTTTTTATTTGTTTTTGCACTCATTTTTTAAGTACTGTAGCTCAAATAAACAAAGGGCTCAAACCGACTCTTAACGATAACGATACACAATAGATGAAATTTCAGAAATAATTTCACTTAAAGCAATATTACTTTTTTCAGCCGAACGAGTCATAACACACAACACATAAGGACTTTCCGGATGATAAACAATCCCACAATCATGTAAGAATTTTGTTTTTCGTCCAAGTAAAAGCTGATTTCGGCTCTCTAGGACCTTATCGTTCTCCTGGTATTGTTCTTGATTTCCATATTTATTAGCGACTAAGGTCCCTTCGGGAACCCCTGCTTTTAGACCAAAATCAAAACGCGTCTGCCCCAAAAGATTCAAAGCATACTCCGACGCTTCTCGGTTCAGATAAGTCGCATTATAGAGGACTCTAAAGAATCCACTATAGTTCTTAACACTAACCATAGCGGGGTAATCCGGCTCATTCCAATTAACCCCTACGGCTTTTTCAAAACTATTCCGATCATCAATATCCGTAATATTAAGAAGTGTGAAAAAGGCTTCATTGCTAGAATAAGACACCATGCGCTTCATTAGTTCAGCAATAGAATAGCTTTCTCCAGGCACCATAAGCGCCACATCTTCTAAAGCATCATTATTAATATCACGCATTGGATCTAACTTTTCTGGTTCATATACAAGTTCATCCTCTAAACTAAGGCGTCCTTGTTCCACTTGTTTCAAAAGCATCATCATCACGGGTACTTTCATCAAGCTAGCCGAAATATAACGTTCTTTTTCATCTATCCCCACCCAAGGGCCATTATTTAAATCACGGGCATACACCGAAACTTTTAAACTATCATCATTCTCTTTCTTCGTTTCAATAAAATCTATTATATCCGCTTTAGCTCGATTTAATTTTGCATCAGAACCACTAAAACCCGGACACTCTAAGTACGGATTGGTAAGATTCGCTAAAGTATTCACACTCCTTTCTGATTCATGTACTCCATAATGATTAAATACAACCCTAGACGTCCAAGAAAGACCCACTCCTAACGAAATGCCCAACAGAAACACGGCCGAAATTTTAAAAGACGAAGAGTTCATAAAGGTATAATAGAATTATCGGATCTAATTTAAGGTTCTTTTGGCCCCCGTCAATAGGCCAAATCGTGGATTTTCATAAAAAGCTATCTCCAAAAAAAGTTTTAAGACTATACTTAAATTAAACATGAACAGACCCACTCTAATTTACGATGGCGATTGTGAGTTTTGCGAGTACTGCGTAAATTATTTAAAAACCGTCACTAAGGGAGAAGTAACGTTTTCGCCCTATCAAAACGATTCCCTGTATTTAAAAGAATCAGACTGTGCCAAAAGCATTTACCTAGTCATAAGCGAAACTGAAATGTACCGTGGTGCTGCCGCTGGTTTTAAAACGCTAAGCTATGGTGAAGATAACCGTGGCTGGTGGTTATACCAAAACCTACCAGGCTTTTCTTGGTTAACCGAGCATCTATATCAATGGATCACCCATCACCGTCATTTATGTTACAAAGTCGCCAAAATCATCTGTGGAAACCCGTGGCGTGTTGGGCGGCTAACTTTTGTATTTTGGAGCTTTATCGCCTTATTTTTACTCGTAGCTTTTTTCTTAAAAAATAGCGCTAAACTTTAAATCTATTTTTTCCCAAAACTTTCATACGCGCCTTCTGGCAGGTAAACATTTTTAATACCAGCTTTAATCATCGCGTCCCAACAAGACGAGCAGCACCACCAGTGCCCCCATAAATACAAATCTGCCCCAGCCGGATTATGCCCTTTTTTAAGCGCGTCTTGAATCGCTTTTTGTTCTGCATGATTTTTAGGGGAACACCCGCAACATAAAGCATAACCTTTTCCTGTTGGCACGCCTAAAAATTTCCGTACACACCCAAAACGAGTATGAAAAGCGGAACCATTAGCGCCAGCCCCAATCGGCGTTCCATCCAATACTAAAACCGCCCCCGTAGGATGTAAAGCATCAAGTGAACCTTGCTTTGCCACATTTTTTGCTAGTGTCATGAACGCATGATCACTTTTAACATATAAAATATCTCTGCCCTCTGGTATGTAAGGTAATTGGCACATCAGCCTTAATTTTAAACTTAAATGCGACGGTGTCATCTAACTTCTTCTGAAATTAATTTTTTAGTTTCACACCCCCAACAAATTGGTTATCGTTTGAAAGCATATGAGAAAATTTTTAATCACTTTCGCCCTTAGTTTAACCTTATTAACAGGCCTTAGTAGTGCCCACAGCATTCCGCCTGAATTACTGCAATTCATGGCCGAAAACCCGGATGCTTCGGACGAAGAAATGCAAGCATTTCTAAACGACTCAGGTCTAAACGAAGATTCTCAAGTTTGGACCGCTGATGAAAACGCCCAAGCGTTTAATATGCCACCAATCTTGATTCAATTTTTACTAGATAACCCTGATGCCAACGAACCAGAAATTTTAGCATTCATTCAATCTGAAGAGAATTTAAAAAACACAGACTGGGCGGACAAAATTATCACCCTGATAGACGGCGACGGCTTTGAAAACGAGAGCCCTTTTTCTTTAAACGACCTGGTTTTACTGAACCAACTAGGAGATACCTTTGATGAAGTCTACCAAGAACCAACCCCCTTAAATTGGGGGCAGTTTGCCAAAAACTACATTATTCTGGGCATTGAACACATCTTAATTGGACTCGATCACATTTTGTTCGTAATAAGTCTGGTCTTAATCCTTCCGCCTTGGCGACGCATCTTAGGGATGGTAACCACTTTTACATTAGCCCACTCTATCACCCTTATTCTAGGCGGAACCAACATTCTAACCTTATCGGGTAAAATCGTAGAACCCATTATTGCCGCTTCTATTGCCTACATGGCCATTACGACTGTTTTTATTAGTAAAAAATATCCGTGGTTTGCTAAAGCCCACGCCCGTTTAGGGGTTATCTTTTTATTTGGACTCTTTCACGGTCTGGGTTTTGCCGGTGTATTTGCCGACGTGGCCCCAGAGACCAATCGACTGTTACCTTCACTGCTGTTCTTCAACGTTGGAGTAGAAATCGGACAACTCATGATTTTAGCCCTCTTTGTCCCTTTTTTATGGGCCTTAAAACACTTCAAACTCGATCGTTACTTTGTACCCGTTTTTGCCGTTATTATTTCAACTCTAGCTCTTTGGTGGGTCGTAACCCGGATCTTTTTCTAAACTCTCATTGATTGAAGCTTCTCTAGCGCTTTATGATTCGTTTTTAGAAAATCAATCTCCCCAAATTTTTCTGGTTCGACCCACTTAATTTCTTGTTCTTCCTGCGGCGTTGGTTCCCCGGCTTGAATTTGGCAACGATGAAAACGAAGCAGTAATTCGGTACGCTCAAACTCATGTAGTTCCTCGTAAAAATGTGGACGTACCGACACCTCTACCCCTACTTCTTCTTGTATTTCTCGTTTTACACATTGGCGAAAATTCTCCCCTTTTTCCCGCTTTCCACCTGGGAATTCCCAACTACCTTCAAAACTTTTCCCTTTAGGACGCGCTTGGATTAAGTATTTCCCGTCTCTCCAAATACACGCAATACCGACCTCAATTCGATGTTTGCGTTTCTTAGGTTTTTCAGTTTTCAATTTTTTAGCCGGCTTTTTGCGTTTCGGTTTAAACTGCTCACACACTCCTTGGTCTGAAAAATAAAGCTTTCCTAGTTCGCCTTCAATGGCTTTACCCGCTCTTAAACAGCTCGCTAAATCCATCATGGCACTATTCCACACATACCCAGAACTTGAAACGTCTACCAGCGCCTGTGCCACTTCAACGGTATCTTTATTCGGCCATAGAACCGTAATAATTTTACTAATATTTGTATCAATCGCTGGCACTTTGGCATCATACGCAAAAGCCATTATGGCGTGCGCTGTGTATTTCCCAATCCCTGGTAAAGCTTCCAACTGCGTCACCGTTTTGGGTAAAACACCGGCCTGTTTTTCAGCCACGATTTTGGCCGCTCTTAGCAAATTTTTACCACGATTATAATAGCCTAAACCTTCCCAAACAGGATAGACGTTATCCCACTCTGCCGCCGCCAAACTTTGTAGGGTAGGAAAAGCTTTAACAAAGCGTGGAAAGAAGTTATCCGCTACGCGTTCAATTTGGGTTTGCTGCGACATAATCTCTGAAATCCACACATAATAAGGATCTCGATTTTCGCGCCACGGAAAGTTTCTACCGTAACGCGCAAACCAGTCTTCCAGCAAGCTCGTAAACTTTTGGTACTCAGACATCCGAAATTAAAATTGTGAGCGTTTAATCAGTCTCACCTAAATATTCAAAAGCACCTTAAAAGAATTAACCGAAAAAGTCACGAATGAAAGCAAGAGTCTTCTCCTTAAACCCCAGAAACACCGCCTCCGGGTAGTAAAAAGAATCGAATAATCGTAAAGGCCGAAAAAGCGAGCACTAAGCCAATTACGGCGTATTTAGCGGTGTCTTTAGCCCCGTTCACAGCGTCTTCATCACCAAAGTTCGCTACCATGCGAATACCAGCATAAATAAGCACAATCACGGCAAAGAAACCAATAAAGCCTAAGAAGAAGTTCGCCAGCGTTACAATTTCGGTCGAAATACCAACGGTATCAAGTCCTTGTAAACGACCTTGTTCATCAAAGTTGAAGAACAGTTTTACAATCGTGTAACTCATAAGCAGTAACAACATCGCCACCGCGGACCAAGTAAGGTGCGTTTTAATTTTACCAATTTGCTCTTCATTTTCACCTGCAAACATCAAACGAATACCGCTGATAATCACAAATAAAACCCCAATAGCCATGGCAAACGTCATAATAAATTCAGCGAGCCCATTAATTTCAACTCGAGCCAGTAAGCCAAAGTTAGTTGAACTGTCATTTCTTAAAATTTCTCCATGAGTACCAAAGAACATTTTATCAACTACCGTAAATGACGCCGTCAGTAAACCAAAACCAACCCCCATCCAAACAAGCTGTAAAGACCGTTTTTTAAATTGTTCTTCATCGTTACGTCGAACCACAATAATCACCGCAGCCCAAGTTAAAAGCAGAATCGCAATCGGCACTAATAATTTGTCAAAAAAACGGATAGCCACTACTAAGATATTTCGCATATAAAACGTTCCCGGATTTATATCACTATCTGGATTTGGATTCACATAATCTTCAACCCCAGTGTAATCACTTAAAGTATCTTTATTAAAAATCGTATTAGTCGTGAAAATCGCATTCGTATCCGGCGTTACCGCTGATTGCGCTTGAACCCCACCCGCACTAAAGGCGGTAAAAGCTAGAAACCCGAGACCAAGAATAAGGTTTCTCATTGTTTAAAAGAAAAATCGTAAAACGGTATAAGCCGAAAAGACAATTACAATAGCCGCAAGATTCGCGATAATAAGACGTTTAGCTCGTCCAGCACGCTCTTCGTCCCCTAATGAAATCACATAATAAAGACTCGCTAAAATCATCATCATTAAGGCGGCCGCGGCCACAATACTCAACAAGGCCGTAACCAAGCCCATAATTTGCTCAATCCCAATACTTAAGGCTTGATTTGAAGCCCCTTCTCGATTCGCTCCCGGCAGATAAAACACCCCCGTCACAATGACTTCTGCAGCCAAAATCAAAACGGTGGCAAATAAGAAGTTTTGTAAAAGTTGTTTCTCTTTCCCAATCACTTCTTCGTTCCCCGTACTACTCATAATACGGAAAGCCGAAGTAATAATTGAAAGCATGGCAATCCCTCCAATTAAAATCTGAATAAACAGCTTAATTTGCATCACTTTAGAGTAAAACACCTCTTGAATATTATTATTGACGAAGAAATCAGGGTTCACGTTTTGGGCCGGATTAAACAGGGTAAACCCAGCAATTTGAGCCAATGAAATAACTAACAACCCTAAAATTACAAACCCAAAATGCTTTTGTGCGTTTTGAATATCTTCCTCTTTTCCATCTGACAAGATAAATCTAGTGCCAATCACAATTAAATAAACAATCAATCGCCCCAAGAACCACATTGGCTGATTTAATATTTTCATCACTGAAAAAACCATAAATTACACTTTCAAAAAAAGTATAACTAAGCGCCTGT
>CAJQJI010000105.1 GCA_905478675.1 Candidatus Altimarinota bacterium | reverse complement strand
GGGAGGCATCACACGCAGTACGTTCTTACCTTTTTTTTCAATTTCTACTCCTAAGGCTTTCAAGGCTGTTTGCATGTAACGTGAATCATCTGAATCAAGTACATTTCGCAATTCCAGCGGTTTTTCTGACAAGGCCGCTAACAATAAAGCTCGATTAGTAATTGATTTTGAGCCGGGCACATAAACTTTTTTCATTTTCAATTAGTTGTCTAAAATTCGCATCATGAACTCTAAATTAATTCTAGATTTTTTACGACAATTAGAGGCCAATAATAACAAAGTTTGGTTTGATGCCCACCGAAGTGAATATGAATTAGCGCGTAAAGAATGGCTTACTTTTGTAGAAAAGCTGCTTGGGCATTTAGGAGACAAAGATCCTGAATTTTTTCAAACGCAACCCTATAAATGTATTTTTAGAATTAACCGCGACGTACGCTTTAGTAAAAATAAGCAACCCTACAAAAACAACTTCGGGGCCTTCTTTGTACCAGGTGGAAAAAGTTCGGGCAACGCCGGTTATTATGTGCATTTAGAACCCGGCAAATGCGCGATTGCCGGCGGTCTACACCACCCTGAAAAAGAGAAACTAGATCGTATTAGAGACCGCTTAATACAAGACAACCCCGCTCTACCGAAAATAATTGAGAATAAAAAATTTGTTCAATACTTTGAAGACCTAGAAAGAAACCATACCCTTAAAAGACGTCCGCTTGGGTATGATGAGAATCATCCACTCATAGACTTAATTCGTTTAAAAAGTTTTGCTGTTTGGAAGCCCATTAGCGACGATCAAACCAATCAAGCTGATTTTTACGATACAGTTTGTGACCATTTCGACGTGATGGAAGATTTTATAAATTGGCTTAATCAGTCGTAATGACTTGCGAATTTCACCCTTTAAGTAAATTTTTCTAAAAACATTAACGAGCGGAGCGTAAAATTCATGAGTGTTTGAGCGAAGCGAGTTTCATGAATTTAGTGAAGCCGTAATTTGTTTTTTAAAATTTACTTACGGGGCCGCCTTTTTTCTTTCTTTTTTGGCGGCGCAAAAAAGGAATTAAAAGAACCCCAAAATTAGATTCCCCCGTGATATACACTAAATTGAGTTAGCCTCGCAATGACATATTTATTAAGATAGTGACAATTATGACCAAACAAAAATCAGCCTTAGTTCTTTCTGGCGGTGGAGCCTTAGGTTTGGCCCACATTGGGGTTTTAAAAAACCTAGAAAAATCTTATGAATTTGATTTCTTGGCGGGGGTCTCGGCCGGCGCGATCGTAGCGGCTGGCATCGCCTGCGGCTTAAACGCCAAACAAATTGAGCACGCCATTGATCAAACCAATATTTTTAGCTTAGCCTTTGATTTCTCTTGGAAAAATACGGGAATTATTACTGGGGACTCTATTTTAGACAGCCTCGATAAAATTTATGGAAGCCGTACTTTTGAAGACCTAAACGTTCCACTTTATATTGGAGCTACTGATTTTTCGACGGGCGAACGTATCACTTTATCTAAAGGGAATATCGCCGCCGCCGTTCGAGCCTCTTTAGCCGTTCCGGTCCTGTTTGAACCCTACTTCCACCAAGAATCTGAACGGTTTTTAGTTGATGGTGGCTTAAGTCAGAATTTCCCACTAGATTTAGCCTTAAATAATTACCAAGGTAATAAAATTATTGGAGTGAATGTAGCCAACGTAAAACCTTTACCAGAAGACTTTAACACGGATAAATTTTTTGGGCGCAACAAGGACCTCGTTAAAAATTTACAACGAACGTTTAAAATTTTCTTTCAAAGCCAACAACAGTTTGAAATCGACGAGCGAGTTTTATTAATTGAACCAGACTTAAGTGGTTTTTCTTCGGCCACTTTGAGCCGCTCTAAGTTCAGCGAGATTATGAAAATTGGTGAACAGACGGTTCAGACATTAAAGGATGACACAATTAATTCGTAATTCTTCATTCATAATTTATAATTTATTGTGATGCGCTTTGATATTCTTACTCTTTTTCCGGAAGCCTTTGATAGCTTTAAAAGCACGTCTATTATTGGGCGAGCCGTTAAATCAGGCTTACTGGAAGTCAATACTTTCGATATCCGCGACTTCACCACTAATAAACACCGGAGTGTTGATGATGTGCCTTACGGCGGCGGCGCGGGCATGGTTATGAGCTGCCAACCCTTATTTGATGCGATTACACACGTAAAAAGCTTAGTCGATGATGAAGCCTCCGTTATTTTTTTTACGCCACACGGAAAAACCTGGCAACAACCACTCGCGGAAGATTATGCCAATAATCAAAAAATAACGCGTGTCATTTTGCTTTGTGGTCATTACGAAGGGATTGATCAGCGGATTCGCGACCATTTAGTGGATCAAGAAATTTGTTTAGGGCCGTATGTTTTAACTGGCGGCGAACTACCCGCTCAAATTTTTGTCGATAGTGTGGGCCGGTTAGTCCCGGGCGTGATTGGCAAAGAAGCCAGTCATCAAGAGGAAAGTTTTTCCGCCAGCCTTGGCCGAGAAACCGTTGAATATCCGCACTACACTCGCCCAGAAGAATTCAACGGCTGGAAAGTCCCTGAAGTTCTCCTTTCTGGCCATCATGCGAATATAGAGCAATGGCGGAAAGAGCAGTGTGGCCAGCGAGCCCCGAGCAAAGGCGGAGAGCTCAGCGCGCCTGAGCGAGGAGCGCCGTCTATGACAACGACGGCCATCACACCAACATAGAAAACTGGAGAAAGGAACAATGCAAAAACAGAGCCTAGAAAACTAGATTGCTAGTGACTCGTTTTCTAGCACTCTAGCCTTCTTATTTGAATCCTTGAAAACCTTCTCCATATCTGGTATAATAGCCTGAAATAAAAAGCGTATGAACGAAAAACAACTCCTGACCAAAATCACCCTCCCAAATGTATTTGTAAACACCTTGGTAGGCCTTTCTTCTGGATTATTAGGCACCATGGTGCTGGGCCTTATCTTACTTTTAACGTGGTCTATTGTGGGCGAAGTTTTAGTCCCCACAAACCAACAAGCCACGACCGAGTTTGGGGAAATTTTAAGTCACCGACAAAACACGCATCCACTTTTTCTAAGCGTGGTTATTTGGGCTATTTTTATGGCAACTTTAGCGGCGAATATTTTACAAACTTTGTTAATTACTTCAATTGAAGAGCGATACACCGCTCGGGCCACCTGTATTACCCACGTTGGCGTTGGGAATGTCGTTATCTTACTCTTTATGATTCCCGTTTATATTATGGTCAGTAGTCAATATGGCGCCACGGGCGTTGCCATTGTGGCCTTAATTCATTCGACTTTGAGTGTTATTTTTTCAACCTTAACGGCCGATATCATCACGCTTAAAAAATATCTACTCGTCAGTTTATACGGCGTAATGCTGGGAGCTGTATTCTTTTTTATTAGCTTTAATATTTTTGGAAATAATAACCCGACAGTTATGGCCTTTGTAGCCTTGCCACTCCTCCTTGGAATGATGTCTTTTGGGCAAGGTTTAACGCAACTTCTTTACTTCTGGTTTGCCGATACCTATGGCAATGACTTTTTAGATATTGAAAAACGCTTTGGAACCGACTATGGAAGAGACGAAGTGGTAGAAGAAAAAGATGACTTTAATGAGGAGTTTGGCGAATTTTAAAACCACAAAAGAGGAACTATTGTCATAATCTTTCATTCTATTTACAGTAGGGGTGATTTTTTATCCCTTTTTATAATGATAACGCATCATCATCAGTACGCTGCCGAAGCTTTCGGTACTTTTTGCCTAACCTTAGCCGTTTATGCGACGCTCGTTGCCGACCTCCCTATTTCTACGCCTATTGCCGCGGGATTAACGCTTGGAATTTTAGTCTACACGATTGGGAAGGTCAGTGGTTCACATGTGAATCCTGCCGTCACCATCGCCTTGGCTTCACGACAAAAAATATCTTTAACCGACGCCTTTTTTTACATTATTGCTCAAGTTTTAGGGGCCGTTGCCGCGATGTTTTTAGGCGCTTGGATGCTAGGGGCTACGCCAGACGTAACGATTAGTAATGAGATAAGCCTCTTTGTGGCTGAAGCCTTAGGGGCTGGTTTACTTGCCTTTGGAGTAGCGACGGCCGTACGAAATAATGATTACCAAAGCAGTGGTATGATTGTTGGTGGGAGCTTGTTTTTAGGGATCACTTTGGCTGCAGGCGCTTCTAACGCTATCTTAAATCCAGCCGTAGCTATTGGATTAGGCGCGGCCTCTGTGGCGCATTTAATGGCCCCGATTGTAGGCGCGATTATTGCGGCTTGGCTCAATGCTTGGTTATACGCCGAAGTTTAGATTTATAGGTTAGAAAGCTAGATAGCGAGACTCTAGTCTCTAGTAAAAAGCTCCCTTGGGAGCTTTTTTACTAGCAACCTAGGACACTAAATTCTTATCACCCCTTGGTTTATTTTTACCGCCGCATGGCCAGAGACCCGGGCGACCGTTCCAATGCGTTTCTGACA
>CAJQJI010000104.1 GCA_905478675.1 Candidatus Altimarinota bacterium | reverse complement strand
ACGATCTTTAATGATGAACACCGATGTTATCATTCTTGATCCGGAGAAAGAATACGAAACCTTAACGCATACCATTGGCGGGACGTACGTTAATATTTCCCTTAATTCTCCACACCGAATTAATCCGTTTGATTTACCGAAAGGGCTTGATCCAGAAACCGATAACACGGCTTCATTGCTACGAGAAAGTGTGATTACGCTCAGTGGTTTAATGAACTTGATGCTGGGCAAACTAACGCCTGAAGAATCAAGTTTAATGGATAAAGCGCTCTACCAAACCTATGCGATTAAAGGCATTACCGCCGAGCTAGAAGACCCAACGTCGTACCAAATGCCAACCATGATTGATTTGCATAACGTATTGCTTTCAATGCAGGGCGCCAAAAGCATGGCGATGCGACTCGAAAAATACACCACCGGCACTTTTGCTGGACTGTTTAGCCAACAAACGAACGTTGATTTAAGTTCGGGGTTACTGTGTTTTGGAATCCGAGATTTAGAAGATCAACTGCGTCCTATTTCCATGCATATTCTTTTGAACTTTATTTGGAATCGCGTGCGATCTGAAATGAAGCGACGTATGCTAGTAATTGATGAGGCCTGGAATGTAGTCCAACATGAAGACTCAGGTCGGTTTTTGCATAATTTATGTAAACGCGCTCGAAAATACTACTTGGGCATTACGACGATTACGCAAGATGTGGAAGATTTTATGCACTCCCCCTGGGGGAAACCCATTATTACCAATAGTTCGATGCAGGTCCTGCTTAAACAAGCCCCATCCGCGATGGAGCTGTTACAGCCTGTGTTTAATTTAACAGAACAAGAAAAGTATTTACTGCTAAATTCAAGCGTTGGGCAGGGACTATTTTTTGCCGGGAACCAACATGTCGCCATTCAAATTATTGCCAGTTACGGGGAAGACAAAATTGTCACCAGTAACCCACAAGAATTATTGGATCAGAAAAAATAACCATGGAAAAAGATCCATCGATTGAAACTTTATCACTCGCCGAACAAGCGATTGTAGATCTTTTAACCGTTCACTACGTTAAGGGCTTTAAATTTAAGTTTCCCGAACAAGGTTGCCCAATTCTAACCGATGTATCCGGTGAACCATTAGTTTTATGCGAAGGATTAACGCTTATGGGGGAAGATTTTGCGCGTCTAAATACCCCTCGAAATGTTTCTTCGTTAAAACATCAAAATTTGGGTGCGCTTTATTATTTACTCACTGGGATTCGTCTAGCCGAACAAAAACGCCAACTCTATTCTGATGATTATACGCAACCAGGCGGCTTAACAGCCGAAGGTAAAGGGTTATGGAAACAGTTAATTTTTTTAGGTTTAGCCGAAAAAATAGAGCAAACGAAACACTTTAGATTATTAATTCCAGAGGCCGAGACGCTTAAAATTTTACACGAAACAGCTAAAACTAAAGCGTTAGAAATTTATGCCTCTAATCAGGTTGAGGCACTTATTGAAACAATTCAAAATTCTTTACGTCAGTCTAAATCCGGCGAAGTGCTGGAATAGAATTGATAATTATTTCAGGATACTTGATACTTTATTTAATGACTTTAGAACAAATCATCTGGCTTAGTTTATTTATACTTACCGTGGTCACCCTTGTTTCTTTTTTCTGGGTATTCGCCCCGTATTTTCCAACCAGAAAAGGACACTTAGCCCTTATTCAAAAAGTGGCGCAGTTAAAAGCTGGAGACACTTTTTATGAACTAGGCTGCGGAGATGCTCGCGTTAGTATTGCCCTAGCCAAAGCGTACCCCGAGGCCCAAATCATTGGTTTAGAAATGGCCGGTCCGCTCTTTTTTTGGGCTTGGATAAAAGCCAAACTAAGCCGGCAAAAAAACCTTACGATTAAGTGGAAGAATATTTTTTGGCAAAACTTAAGCGACGCCGATAGCGTTTATATTTTTGGGATGACCGAGAGCCTTAATAAAAAATTAAAAGAAAAATTTTTAGCCGAACTTAAACCCGAGGCACGCATAATTTCTTACGTTTTTACGATGAAAGAGTGGCCTGGAAAAACAGAAACCTTTAAGGGAAAACTCTCTGGCAAAGACCAAACAAAAATTACGATTTACACCCTTCCAGCCCCCCCGAATTAAGACTCAAAACTATTTATTTGAGCCTTTGATTCAACATAAATTTTAGTGTATGAGTTTAGCTCAATACTTTCAACACTCACCGATATTTGATTATCACTTTGAATATTCGGCGCGGTTTCTACTAAATCTTGCAGCCATAACGTTAAAATTTTGGACGTGCCCATATTGATCTTCAACGGGTGATCTAATTGCAATATTACTGTGGCGTGTGAATAGTTTCCATTATCCCAAGCCAACATAGTATTGTTTAAAGCCGTGGTTTGTCCTGCTTCTGTAACCATAATTGCCGCGTTTTCACCTTGGACTAAACCGCCTAAATGAAGATTAAAACGAATCGATTTCACAAACACATCATCCACTGGTGCGGCCAGACTTATATTATAATACGGTAAAAATTCACTCGAACTTGCCACAATGGCCTTCGGTTGCTCACTCGCATGTCGAGCCTCTAACATAATTGAACCTTTTTCAGCGCTCGGGCACGCACCACTCGGTAAACTAGTGGCTTCATTAGAATTACAATCAATTAATTTATAAAGCGGAAACTGAGCGGCTCCATCACAATAAAACTCCACGTATTTTTTTTGCCCTAGCCAATTAGTATCGCTAAACGTTCGTTGCATTAATACAGAGTCTCCATGGCTTGCGGTCACCGTTACTTCCCCATTATGTGTTAGGTTTAAACCTCCGTCGCTATCTATGCAGGAGATTTTAAGTTTTGCTTCAGCGCTACTAAACGTAAGAACCAGCCCCATTAACAAGAAAATAAAACCAAATAAAGGGCGCTGAATTCGCATAAGCTTACTTTAAACGACTCCCCTATAGAGCGTCAAACAATCTAATTAGAGTTTTCTTTTTCGAGTGACATAATTTCCCCGGCTAATTCGTCCCAGGCTTCCATTTTAGTTTCTAATGCTTGCTGTAATGCTTGGTATTCAATGCCTAACGTTTCCATTTTCAACTTATTCCCCTGTCGGTAGGTTTTTTCAAACGCTTCTTTATTTATTAACTGTTTGGTTTCTAAATCCGTAATTATTTTTTCTAAATCTTTCAGCTGCCGCTTTAACGGTCGTAGTAATTTTTGTAATTCTTTATTCGATTTTTTACGCTCGGCTACAGCTGAAGTTGCTTTTTCTAAAGGCGTCTCTTTAGCGGCTTCCGCTTCAGAGGCAAATCCAACCGTTTGTAAGAATGTATCATAGGGGCCCTCAAACGGGGTGACCGTTCCCCCATCAAACACAATTAATTTTTGAGCCACCGTCTGTAAAAATCGTTCATCATGCGTGACAAACACCACGGCTCCGTCAAAATCATTCACCGCATTAATAAGGGCTTGCACCGATTCATAATCTAAATGATTCGTCGGTTCATCGAGCAACAACACGTTTACCGGCGTCAGTAAAATTTTGCCTAAATTCACCCGGGCTTTTTCTCCGCCCGATAAGACTTCGATTCGTTTATAGGCTAAGTCACCTGAAAACAATAAACTACCCGCCACGGTTCGGGCTTGTTGTTCGCCAACCTGATTAACGGTTAGCAATTCCTCAACAATGGTTCGTTCTGGCTCTAAACGATTAATATTGGATTGCCCTAAATAGCCTAAATGTGAATTAACGTGCTTTTTATAACTCCCGGCTTGCGGTTCAATTTCGCCCGCTAAGGCGCGTAGTAAC
>CAJQJI010000103.1 GCA_905478675.1 Candidatus Altimarinota bacterium | reverse complement strand
GTAGAAAGGTAACATCTAAATCATAGTTACGGGCAATTTTATGCGCGACGAGTTTAAAGATTTGAATTTTATCAGCCGTTCGTTCGGCGGTATCAAAGCGCCAGTTAATTTCAAACTGATCATCACCCACTTCGGTGTGGGCTCGTTCAATTTGGTAGTCCATGGCATCAAGCGTGTTTGAAATTTCCGCAATAATAAAACTCTTCGGGTCTTTAGGATTAAAGTAATTTCCATTCCCGCCGCCAGGCGCTCCGACGTTTTCTTTATCGGCTTGCGCAATAAAAAACGCTTCTGGTTCTGCGCCCATAAATAATCTTCCGCCGTCCCAGGTGTCACTTAAATTTTGTTGTAGGGCTAACAATTTGCCTCGTCCACAATTAGGATGTGGTTCGTGATTCGTGTTTAAGATATTACAAATAATCCAGTACTCGGGCTTTTCACTTTCGGCAATACTTTCGGGTACCGCTACTAGGGTGGCCTCAACCCCCGCTAAAATAGCATCACTGGCATTGATATTATTAATGCCGGCAAAACTAGAACCGTCGTAGGCAATACCGGGTTCTATAAGTTCGGGTAAGTGTTTAGAAGGGAAAATAATTTCTTTAAACCCGCCCGATAAATCGGTTACTAAGGCTTTAACAAGAGCCTCTTCTTGAGCAATGCGGTTTACATCAATCTCTGTCATGGGGGATATTTAAGTTAAGAATGTATTCAAAAATTTAGGTTTCTGTTTTCGGCAAACAACTCTTAATAAAATCAAAAATAAGACTGTAGAAAAAATTTACAGCAATTCTTTTTAGTTCTATAAATATTAAAGATGAACTTTTATAAGTTGTGTTTGTTTATTAAATTTACAAATTGCCGTTATGAATAAAGATTTTATTTTAAGTGTTTTGAAGCCGTTGGGATATACCGAAAAGGAAGCTCGTATTTACGTGTCGGCTTTAGAACTAGGCACCGTCCCGGCTTCATCTTTAGCTCGACAATCGGGTTTGAACCGCGTGACCACGTATGAAACACTGAAAAAATTGCAAGAAAAGGGGTTGGTATCGGTGTCAGTGATTGCGCAAATAAAACACTTTACGGCGATTGATCCAGACACCTTACTGGCCGCCACCGAGAATCGATTTGAGGCTTTAAAACAAGCCGTCCCTTATTTAGCGTCTATTAAATCAGCTGAAAACCAGAACCATACCGTTCAATTGTTTGAAGGTTTAGATGGCATTAAGCGTGCTTATGGTGAAACGTTAAAGTCAAAAACTGAAATTTTGGGCTACGCAAATTCTAAAAATATTCGTGAACATTGGCCGGAATATGATGTGGAGTATGTGCAAAGACGAGCTGAAAAACAGATTTTTTTCCGAGGTTTAGCCTTAGATGATAGTGCGGGGAAAAAAGTACAATCGGGGGATAGTGATTTTTTTAGAGAAACGCGGTTGATTAAATTATCGCGCTTCGCGGCTAAAAAATTCGAGAATGAAATTAAGCTCTTTGATGGAAAGATGTTGATTGTCTCTTTTGAACCGCACTTGTTTGCGATTTTAACCGAATCTAAAACGGTGTATGAAACCCAATTACAAATTTTTGAAATTATGTGGGACGTAGCAACGACTTAGAGTTGTTTAAAAGCGTAAAGTACGTTATAATAGGGGGAACATAAAATACAAAAACTATGCCCCGAAAAGGACTCACGAACGCTGAAGCGCAACAAAAATTAGCTCAATTTGGCCAAAATGTTTTAACGGCTAAATCTTCTAATCCGTGGTATAAAATTCTGTTTTCACAGTTTACCGATTTACTCGTTATTATTTTACTCGTCGCCGCGATTCTTTCGTTCTTTTTAGCGCACGACCCAACCGAAGGGTTTGTGATTTTAGGGATTGTTATTTTGAACGCTTTAATTGGGTTTGTGCAGGAATTTAGAACCGAGAAAACGCTGGAGGCCCTGAAGAAAATGGTGCATCCAGAAATTAGAGTCTGGCGTGATGGAGAAGAAATTCTTTTAGAAACAAAATACCTCGTGCCAGGGGATTTAGTTATTTTAGGCGAAGGGGATAAAGTGCCTGCCGATGGCGTCGTGCTAGAAACTCATTCTTTAAAAATTGAAGAATCAGCCTTAACCGGAGAAAGTTTACCTATTGAAAAAAAAGTCGAAGACGAAGTGTTTATGGGGACCTCTATTGCCAAAGGTTCTGGGGTGTTTGAAGTGACTTTAACCGGTATGAATACCAAGTTTGGTGAAATTGCGCGCCTCACAACCGAAACCGAAAAAGTGAAATCACCACTGCAAATTGAACTCAATCGTTTAGGTATTTTTGTCACCAAAGTAACAGGTATACTCTGTGTTATTTTGTTTGGGATTGGTTTATGGCGAGGTTATGGCGTGGTAGAAAGTATCTTGTTCTCGGTTTCAGTGGCTATTGCAGCCGTACCCGAAGGACTTCCAACCACTATTACTATTGCCTTAGCCTTAGGCGCCACCGTATTAGCCCGAAAAAAAGCGATTGTGAAAAAACTCTCTTCGGTTGAAACGTTGGGCGCGGTTACCACTATTTGTTCGGATAAAACCGGAACCCTGACAAAAAACCAAATGACGGTGCGAGAGTTATATTTGCCGGATCGTTCGGTTCATCATGTGTCAGGCGTAGGGTATGACCCGCAAGCGGGGAAAGTAAACTACGTAGGAGGGCAATCAAAACATAAAGAAAATAAAGCGTTAATGAGTTTAATGCTAGAAGCTTGTTATGTGTGTAATGAGGCCAGTTTGGTGCATAAAGATCATCGCTATACCATTCTCGGAGACCCAACCGAAGGGGCTTTATTAACGTTGTATGCCAAAGCCAAAAAGTTAAAAGATTTAGAAAAACCCAGCGTAGCTGAGATTTTTCCGTTTGATTCAGATCGAAAAATGATGTCGGTTATTACCGAAGATAAAGCCAAACTGCTGGTAAAGGGTTCACCAGACCAACTTTTAGAAAAATGTACGCACTGGAGTGATGGGAAAAAAGTGCATGAATTAACGACCGATAAACGAGCGCAAATTCAAAGTCATTACCAGCGCATGGCTGAAAATGCGTTACGGGTTTTAGCCTGTGCCGAAAAAGAATTAAACCCGAAAAAACTTCCAACCACTGACGTTGAGGCCGAAACGGATTTAGTGTTTCTGGGGTTAGTGGGGATGATTGATCCGCCGCGAGCTGAAGTTCGTGAAGCCGTTCATAATTGTCGCAGTGCCGGGATTCGCGTGATTGTTATTACTGGAGACTACGGGGTGACGGCGGAAGCGATTGCGCGAGAACTAGGGATTGTGCGTGGGCACGATGTACAAGTTTTAACGGGCGATGAAGTGTTAGAAATTTCAGATGTGAAGTTAAGTAAAATGTTACAAGACCGATCGCAGTCTTTGATTTTTGCCCGGAGTTTACCAGAACAAAAAATGCGCATTGTTCGTTTATTACAAGAACAAGGTGAAATCGTTGCGATGACCGGCGACGGCGTGAATGATGCTCCTGCGTTAAAAAAAGCCGACATTGGTGTGGCAATGGGGATTACGGGGACCGAAGTAAGTAAAGAAGCAGCCACCATGATTTTAACCGATGATTCTTTTGCTTCGATTGTAACAGCCGTGGCTGAAGGGCGAAGAATTTATGAAAATTTAAGAAAATTCGTGTGGTTTATTTTTAGCTGTAATATTGCCGAATTATTTGTCATTTTTGCGGCTATTTTATTTGGTTTACCGTTACCTTTAACCGCTATTTTAATTTTGTGTATTGATTTAGGAACCGATATTTTGCCGGCCATCGCCCTCGGGGTTGATGAAGCCGAAAAAGGGCTTATGAAAAAGAATCCGCGAGATCCTAAAGAAAAATTATTACAGGGCGGGTTTGTCGCTCACTTCTTGCTGACGGGTATTATGACCGGAACCGTGATGACCCTTGGTTTTTTATACACCTTGTATCAATATGGTTGGAGTTTTTCTCAGGGCTTAGACGTTGATCCTGCGGCTTTAATTCATGCGCAAACCGTGGCTTTTACAATGCTGGTGATCGTTCAATTATTTAATGCCTTCTCGGCTCGTTCGTTTACGCGTTCGGTTTTTGCCATGAATCCATTTAGTAACTACATGTTGTTAGTCGCGGTATTTACTTCCGTTTTAATGGTGCTAGTTATGCTTTATGTTCCATTCTTAAATCAAACCTTAGGAACACACCCACTGAATCTAACTGATTGGGGAATCGTGTTTGTCGCCTCATTTATCCCCGTTGTGGCGGTGGAAGGATATAAAGCCTTACAACGACAAAAACTGAAATAAGTTTCCATATTAATAGCGGCTTGAAAAGCCCTGTCTCTATTTTCTAGAGACAGGGCTTTGATTTGAAAAAACATTTTTTTGTGGCGCTTGTTTAAAAGGCGAATTTCTGGTATACTCTTGAGATTATTATTTAAAATCTATGAAAACGAGCGAAAACTCGGTTCACGATGCCAAAAAAGACACTTCTTTTTATGGGAAAAAATTAGTAAGTTGGAAAGCTTTTGACTACCACCCCTACGAACGAGGTCTTGGTTGGTATATTAGTTTTGGTTTACTGACATTCGGTACGGCCTTAATTATTTTTTTAATGGACCCAGAGTCGAGTGGCGTGCCAGTCGCGTGTATTTGTTTAATGGCGGCTTTTTATTTATGGGTACACCGAGAAGGCGAAAACGAACAAACCATAACCTTATATGAAAATGGTATCACCATTGGAGATTATGATTTAATGTCATGGAAACGTTTTGATGGATATTGGTTTTTAGAAGATCAACATTCTCGTTTGTTAGTGCTTGAAAGTGACGCCTGGAATCAAGATCGAATTCGGATTCTACTCGGAAAGTATAAAACCGATAAAATTGTGCGAGCGATGGAACGCATTGAGCTGAAGCACTTAGCGGATAAAAGTGAAAACGGGTTTGATTTATGGAGTCGTGTATTTCGATTATAATAATTTAATATGAGTTACGGTCCACGAACCAGAGCCCATGAAATAGTTGAAGGCAACGACCCGCATCCTAATTTAGAGCGGCAAGATTTTGCGGCGATTGTAGAGCGCGATAGTGCTGAGAGCCAAGCGGCACTCGCGCTTTCTTCTCATGCCGAAACCGTAAATACGCCGATTTTAAACGCTATGGCGACCGCTCAGGCAACGGCGCTGCGTGAAACAGCGGTGGCAGAATATCCTAATTTAGAAGGCAAAACCGAAGCCGAAATCGTCGCCTTTGTAAATAATTTACAAATTTCAGCCAATCCAGCGGACCAAGCGGCCTATGTACGAATTTTAAATGCGTCTATCGCTCGGGCTGCTGAATTATTAGAGGCAGAAGGTATTACCTCAAATACACTAAGTGCGGCTATTACGAGCGCACTCAATAGTGCAGGCTATAATATTTCTGGTGCGGCAACCGATTTATCACAGTTAAGTACAACCGGCATTTTAACTATTGCTGGGGCGGGGGTTGGCGGTTTTGTGCTCACCGGCAGTGCCGGGTGGGGGATCGCTCTTGGCGGAGTCGCCACGGCGGTTCAAAGTCCTCATTTAACGGAAGCCGTTATTGGGGCTGGAAGTGGCGTTGTGCGTGGCGTTACTCAGGCGGCCGCGTTACCTATTCGTGGCGCCATGCGTACCACCGACATTATCGCCCAAATCGGGCAACCTGGTTTGCTTGAGACGGTTCAGGCAAACGCCGTAGGTTTAGGAAACGATGTTATTAATAGTATCGCTTACACTTTTGACGGGGAATACACCCCAAGCTCAAACCCGAATGCCAATGTTTTGCTAGAAGAGTTTTTACGACAAGGCGAGGCGTTCGCCCCGAAAGAACTTCAGCCTTTAATGAAGTATTTACTTGAAGTCCGTGATGGCGGGCCTATTACCAAATTACCAACCCGAGTGGAACTTCAAACCGCGGGCGCTTTTATACGTCAAATTGAAGATTTAGTAACGCCCGATGAGTTTGTGGCTATTGATGAACGTCGTCGTGCCGGCGAAGTCTTGACGCCCACAGAAAAACAAAAGTATATTTTGGGGAAATATTGTATGCTCATTAATAATAGTTTTATTGGTGAAAACGCATTACAGCCTCAGGCCAGCGTGGTTCGAGCTGCGTATGAAGCCGAGAATGGAAATTTAACATTGCCGCAAGCTTTTGCCTCGCTCTCATCTTCAGAGCTAAGAGCGCTTAATGACGCCGATTTTAGTTGGGATGCCCAACAACAGGCGAACCTTGAAAGTAACGTAGAGGGGCTCGATATAACGTTTGAAAATCTAACCAAGCATGGCTTTGTGGGGCTCGCTTTAACGGCTTATTTAAGTCTGACTTACGGGATGATGTTAGTACAAGGCGTTAAAGGGGTTTGGAATAAAGGGAAAGAATCCAAAGAGGCCCGGGCAGATCGCCGAAGAAAGCCAGAGGATGAAAAAACACTGAGCAGTAGTGGGCAACGGGCTTTACGAAGTGCTTTAGGCGATAAAACCAATAAGGTGGGAGTGGTCATTAGTGCGCTCTCTTCGGCGGAGGTTTTAGAGACTAATAGTGAATTTGATCGCAACGTTCGAAACTTAAAACTAGAAGATTTAGACGCGAGCTCGTATGACACTTTAGTGGCGTTATCGAATGATGATAACAGCCCAAGAGGCGCTATTAGAGAGGCTTTTTTTACTTTGCTGAGCGCTTCGCCTGGGGCGTTGGAAGCCGAACAATTAGAAAACTTAGCCGCTCGAAAAGATTATTATACCTACGCTAATATTCTAAATCGTTTAGATTTATTTTATAAATACGCCGACCGAGGCCAGACCAAAAGTTTAAAGTTTGGAAACGATACTTTTACGATTGGTAAACCAGAACGTGGGCAGTTTGAATTCACTACGACCGAGCAGTTGCAGCAAATTGGAAATCCTCGAAATTTTTATCGTTGGATGACCAATAGGGGCGAAGAACGAACCCTGCGAATGCAAAATCCACAAGGGGAAACTATTTATTTACAGTTACGTCGAGAAGGGGACAAGTTTCAGTTTAATGACCGTAGCGGAGCGGGCTGGAAAGATTTTGATCTAGCCGAAGTTGAAAGTGCGTTAGAGGGCGGAGTGGCAACCGAAAATGATCCCACAATTGCTTAAGAACGTCTTTAATTTCTTTTTTGATTGAACCGAGAGGAAGAAGCCTCAAAAGGCTTATTCTATTTTCACTAAAATAGTTTTCGGTACGAGACTAAAGCCTTGTGAAAATCCGTTTTTTTTGGTATAATGGTCAGATTTAAATCTATTTATGCGTCAATTTATAAAACGTTTTACAGCTATTGGGCTAAGCACTTCATTGTTGCTGGCTTTTTTGTTATTTCCAGAAGTGGCTTGGGCTCAGTCTGGAGGTTCAAACGATGCGCTTAAAAATTTTTCAGAAATTGCGGCAACCTTAGTGCACATTATTACGGCAGCCGCCATGCTGCTTATTCAGTTTTTCCCACCGTTATGGGGGAGTGAGCTTATTACCGGCGATCAAGTCACAAATATGTTACGCCCTATGTGGATTTATATTCGTAATTTAACGAATATCACCTTTGTGGGAATTATGCTGTTTTTAGCGTTTACGAATCTAGTTACGTCCGGTAAAGGTGTTAAAGACTGGAATATTAAATCGAAACTGGGGAAAGTTATTCTTGGTTTAGTCGCCATTAATTTTTCAATGTTGGCTATTCGAGTTATGGTAGATGTAGTGCACGTAGGAACCGTTGCTTTACTGAGTATTGCCGATCCTGTGATTGAGGCTCGCGGTATTAATAATGTCGCCGATTACTATAGCCGGACTATTGACACCGAAACGTTTGAAGACTGTGAAGCCGGCTCAGGCGGGAATTGTAAATCGGTTCGAGAGTTGGTGAATAATACTTTTTGTCCGTCTGGGCCTGCCGGCGAATCGTGTTTGTTTCAAATTAAAGAAATTGGAGCCATTCAAGCGCAAGCGGAGTTGATGAATAATCCTGAAAAGAAAAACATTATGTTGGCCTTTGGGAGTTTCTTTATGAAGTTAGAATCACTGCCGTTGCTATCGGCGGACACAGGCGGATTATTAGATGTACTTGATAGTGCTATATTTTCACTCATATTTGGGTTAGCCTATTTGTTAGCCTTAGCCGCTATGATGGTGGTGTTGTTAGTCCGAGTCGTTATGATGTGGGTTTTTATTATATTCTCGCCCTTACTGGTTACCGGGTGGGTGCTTGGTATTAATGGCTTAGATAAATTAAGTGATGAGTTTAAAAAATATTTAATTGTGCCGGTTAAAGCCGCGGGGGCTTTGGCCTTTGGTTTTGTGATGATCTCACAGTTACAGTTAATGACCATTCCGAGTGAATTTTTCGTGTCTGTGATTGAACCAGGCGCATCGCTTAAATCCCTGTGGGGGCCCAATGAGTTTGGGGGGTGGCGGATGTTATGGTCTATTTTAACGGTCGTGCTTTTCTGGAAAGTTGTGTTCGACTTTGCCCTTACCGGTATGCCAGGGGCTGCAGCGATTGAAAGCTTTGGTAAAAAAGCGGGGAGTGCCGCACTTTCATTTGGAGCCGATCAAGTTAAAATTCCAGGCACTGGACCCGAAGGCAGCGAGTTAACGCTCGCCAGTTTATTACCCGGTGGAGGCTTAAATCCGAATCAATTTTTGCAAACAGCGAGTAATAGAATGCGCTCAGAAGGCGGTTCAAGTACAGATTTTAGAAGTATTGTGGGAGGCGGAGCAAGTTCAACGGCGCTCGTTAATGAACTTAGACCAATTAGAGACGGTGGTTCCGCCGTACGATCGTTAAGTACTAAAAAAGAATCTGAATTTTTAAAAAACTTTGCAGATACAAATCGAGAGGGACAACAAGAATTATTGCGTGTACTTAACCTAGCTTTTGCTAATAAAGGAATAGACGCTATAAATGCGGACACTATTACTACGAGAGCGCAATTAGAAGCTGAGCTTAATAATCGTGGAGGCGCTGTAGATGGTGTCTTTGAAACAGCGGAAAGAGCCACTGTTGATCCAGGGGTATCAGCGGCTGAAGTAACCGTAAATCCCGGAGATGAAAATCTTACAATTAATATTGGTGATACGCCAATTACAATGCCTAACTCTGATGATAAATCAGGAGTTCTTAATACCCTTCGTGGGCGTAATATTCCAGAGGCTCAGTTACGACAAATTTATAAAGGGCTGACACGTACAGATGATAGTTGGGAAGGCGTTACGGAAGACGCATTTGTAGCAGAAGCGAGTGGAACATAGAGCTCTTAAGAAACTTATAATTTAACAAAAAAAGCCCTGTAAAAGCAGGGCTTTTTTGGTAACTGCTTAATTGGTTAGATTAAATACAATAAATAAGTATTTTTGTAAATCTTGAATGATCGCTAAAAGCGCTTTTATTTGCTATAATAATCGGACACAAAAATGTCTGATTAATGAAGTATTTAAAACACTTTCAAGACTTTAAAACACGGGCTCAAAAGCCAGTGGTGTTTTTAAACAAAGGGCTTGATAGTGGGCAGGAACAAGAACAGGGGATTGAAACATTGTTACAAAACCCCTTAAGTTTTAGTTTATCGGATATAGCGCGTTTAGAGTTAGCGATTAAAGAACAAAATCAGTCGCTTGAAAGTGAACAGCAACGTCAGTTTTCACAATTAATAAATTATCAACTAGCTCGAATTCAAAACGAGGGCCCAAAAAGTAAGCATTCGCGTACTTTATTCGGGGTGTTTCGTTCACCAAGCTTGAATCAGTTCTTAACAGCGTCGCAACGAAGAGAGGTAGAAATGCTGCTCAACAAAGAGCGAAAAGATTTAGAAAAATTGGGCACCAAAGATATTAAAAAATGGACGGCCGAAGAAGCCATTCGAATGGCTCGAAGTTACCGCTTTGTTCGTAATCGTTTAAATACGGCGAACTTAAGAATTAATCCGGAATTTAAAAACGCCGGAGATAATTTAAAAAATTACGCGGCCGTTTTGGTTGAAAAAACAGAACTCAGTGCGGTAGACAAACTGTTTTTAATTGAGCTCAAAAGAATCTTTCCAGCCAGCGATGATTGGAACGATCAATCGGTCTATCAAGGCGTATTACAGCAAGCCACAAAGCTTGAATCTGATTTAGTTGAAAGCTTTAGCGTGGGCGGCAATATTCCGGCAGAGGCTCATACTTACTGGGATACTCTCGTGCCAGAAACCGGTTCTTCGGCAGAAAATCAAGCGCCTTTATCGGCGTGGTTAAAACAGAGTGCAGAGGTGGAAAGCCTGCAGGCTATTTTAGATAAAGATAAATCTGGCGCAGAAATGGCCGATTCAGCCGTGCCACTTTTGCTGAGTTTTGAAGAGTATGAATTCTTACAAAATTTGAAAAACCGTGAGGCTGATTTTGGACTCAACCTTAACGGGGAAATACAAGAAAAGCTGAACCAACAAACGGCCATTATTGAAGACGCGGAAATAGCCTTTAAACAGGCCGAAGAAGCCAGTAATAACGAATTAGAAGCTTTAAATAAGGCGTCTTTAGCGGTCTTAAAAGCGCACCCAAAATTAAGTGTAAATCATAAAAACAGCTTTAAAGACGAGTGGCTTAGTTTAGAGAGTTCAAGCGCTGATGTTGAAACAACGGAGTCTGGGCAATGGCGAAAACAGGCGCTTCAAGATTTATCAGAAAGTGTAAAAAAAGAGCATGAACAGAATCTTAAAAGTAAAAAAGAAACGCTTGAAACCGCTAAGAAATTACAGGCCGAGCTTGAAAAAGAGCAAGCCGAGTTTGTAAAAAATATGGGCGTTTATAGTCAGCCCAATAAAGTGGCTCAAAAAGCGTTAGAAAATCATAAAAAATACTTCAACGCTCGGTTTAAAGCCGGACGCCTACTAGCGGTTGATTTAGATTTAATGGCTCAGTTAAGTGCGCCTGAAGTAAACAGCATTGGTGATCTTTTGTCTGAAAATGATCCTCAAAAAGGTCGTAAAATCATGGAGGTTATTGCCGATACTCGAGCCTTAATTGAGCAGGCTATAAGTTCGGATTTACAAATAAATGATTTAAACAATTTAAGTGAAACCGAACTGGATTCGGTGGATAAATTTTTAAGTTACGAAGGCGTTTTACAAAGTATTGTAACCGCGAAAAAGAAAAATCAAGACAGCGAATTACTGCGTAATTTTGAAGCGCTTGATAAAAGTAATATTTTAGACGCCCGCCAAGTGATAACCGCCGCCACGATGAGCGTTAGGCGTGAGGTTTTAGCGAATATTGAATCTCAAACAACGCGTAACACTGATGTGTATAACCAATTTATCGATCAATATTCACGGCAGCATCATGCCATTAATCAAACCTCAAAAGTCGAAGAGCTGCTAAAGTTCAGTGAAAATATTGAAAAAAAGAAACAAGATAAAGTTAAAAATATTTACGAACACGCGCACGAAAAAGTAAGTGCTTTATTTGCGGCAGCCGAAGAACCAGCCCTGATTGACGGGTTAAATAAAGTTTTAAAAACAGGTGTTTCAGCAGAATCTGTTTTAGAAGATATTAAAGACGCTACCGAGGAAGGCCCAGTTATTCATAACGCCAGCAAGGGGGAAATAGAGTCTTGGAAAGAATTGATTGTAAGAGTTTTAAAAGACAAAGTAACACCAGAAAATAGTGACGCTCAGCATCTCGAAAAACTAGCGCAAGATTTACTTTCAAAGCTTGACCAAATGAAGGCTGCCGCCGTAGCCAAAGAAGCTTTACGGGCCGGAGCCGTGCAAATTGAACAAACCGATGAAGATAATTTAGCGGTGAGTGATCGGCTAGAGTTGGCTCGTCGAACACATTTAGTTTTTCTAGAAGCGGCAGACGTTAACGAAGATTTTCAATCGCAACTCGATGACATAAAGCTAGCGCTTGATAAAGGCGAAAATCCAGATTATTTGGTGTCGCGGTTCCTGCAAAATTATGACCAACATTTTAAACCTAAATTAGAAGTATTACGAGACGCGTTAGTGGCGGAATGTGATTTGCACTTCAACGGAAACCGACTGCCATTTACCGATAATGTAGCGGCCGCGATAACCGTGTCCTTGAAGCATTTAAATGTGGGAGTTGAGCAGTTAAGAAACAATTATAACGATAAAAACGAAGATTTAAGTGTTCATGATGTGGGCTTTAAAAAGCTTATTTCAGCCATGAATAACGAAATCTTGCCGCTTTATAATTTAGAGAGTGGAACGATGGCAAAAGCCGAAAATGTAAAACTTGATAGTACGCTGCATAATGCCGCTAAAACACATCAGTACGTACGAGACGAACTGGGCGTTTTACAAGTTAATGGGGCTGAAAAAGCCCGCGAGAATTATCAAAAACAATTAGCCGAATATAAAGCCACGGTGTCTGGTTTTAAGCAGGCGTGGGATGAAGCAAAAGCCCGACTGGAAAAAGATTTAAGTAAATATAACGAAGAGGAGTTTGCCCATAAACACAGTATGCCTAAAAAGAAGGCCCGTGAAATTATTGCGGGGAATGAGTCTCGGTACAATGATGCACAGTGGATGGTTGATTATTTTTCTGGAAAAAATTCAGAAAGCCCCGTTAGTGGCAGTGAAAGTGGCGTATTTGATCGCTGGTTAGCGGCTTATGAAAACGCTGAAACACAACCCAAAGCGTTAAAATTTATGGATAATTTTAAAGAATTTAAAAATATTTTAGGGGAAGATCAGGAAGGTTTTGAAAAAGAGCGTGAAGGTTTTTTAGGGTTTGTGCGAGATTATGACAATAATAAGCCAACTTTATGGTTTAAAAAACGTTATAAAATTACGGTGAATTGGTACTCACTGCGTTCGATTTATATGATGAGCAAACAAGCTTGGGAGTTCTGGAGTAAAAGAACTGAACGTCGTAACGATAGAATGGCTTCCGAACTCGGAGACAAGCTGTTTGGC
>CAJQJI010000102.1 GCA_905478675.1 Candidatus Altimarinota bacterium | reverse complement strand
TATTTAGAAGGCTTTTTTGTGTGGTGGCACGGGGTTGGTATTGGGCAATTTGAATGGGCACAATTTCAAGCACAAACCTCGTTTCAAACGCCTAAAAATATTATCACTCAAGCGCCCTTATTGATGAGTTGGTGGTATGAAACGGGCGTTTTAATGTTTGTCTTGATTCCTTGTTTATGGTTGCTCACTTTAGGGCACGGGCAAAACTTTAAATACCGAACCTTACTGTTTTGGGGGATTGTACTGTTGACGCCTAGTTTATGGCTAAGCCCTGGCGGCATTGTGCTGGGAGCGTTTTGGTTCTTTAATCGACAGAGTTGGAAAGCGGCCAATCAACTACCTGCGGCTGGAAGTCCCATAAATCCAAGACGTGAAGCAAGGCGTCGGGGGTTAAAGCTACACTGGCCTGAGAAGTCCCAGGGTGGACGTGTAACCGCTCAGCCTGAAGTAAAGAAGACTCAATAAAAAGTTGAACGTTTTTGTCTTTATCGTGCCAAAGCGAGAGCGGCGAAACCGACCCCGGTTTGGTTTTTAGATGTTCCCATAAACGTTCGTTTGAAGCCAAGCCACATTTTTGTCCCGAGAGGTCTTTAAAAATAGCTTTATCAAATTCTATTGTATGCGGGAGCATTAAAATAAAGTGTTGTTTGCCGTTCTTGTTTCGTAGAAATAAGTTCTTAACTCGCTGCCCTTTATGACCACTGTTGTGATGCCAGTTAGCCGAAATTTCACAGGTGTTAAACGCTGGGTGTTCGTAGAGTTCAAAGGCTACTTTACTTTGCTCAAGCGCCTTTATTATATCTTGATCTATTGGTGTTGTTTCAGCCATTGCCATAAGTGTTTTAATTTAAATTGGACTCGGAAATAACGTAGATTGAAATAAGCGATAACGAGACTGAGTAAAACCAGAAACGTCCAGGTAACGGCGGCGTATTTAGGCGCATAAAAGAACTGCACCATAAGCAGTAAAAACATTAAACTACTCAGTATAAAATTGGAGATGATTAGAAGTCCTAAAAAATTTCTTTTTTCTGTTTTCGTTTGGATTTCAAGTTTCATTAATTTATTTGTTTTTAGGTTTTAAGGCCGAATAGGCACTGCGGCCAATTAGAAAAATTAAGGCCAGAACCATTATGCCAAAACTAAGATTAATCCACCAGTCAGATTGTTCGCTCAATCGGTCTTCATGGTCATCACATAGGTCGCCAAGGCCGTCTTTATCACTATCGGATTGGTTTGGATTTGGCACAAACGGACAGTTATCACGGCTAGAATTAATACCGTCTTGATCTGGATCTTCACAAGCATCGCCTTGACCATTTTTATCGGCATCGGCGTTTGTGGGATCAAAAACTTGAGGGCATAAGTCTTGGGTATCGTAGAGTCCGTCGTTATCAAAATCTAAATTGTAAATCGGGTTTGGCGTGGCTGGAGGGAAATTGAAAACGGGGGTATTAGCGTCGGGGGTACTGGGCGTATTAAGGGTAGTAGAAACTCTTTTTTGCCCAAAATTTGGCTGAATATAGAGCTGCAATAAATCGCCTTCATTCGCATAAAAACTAAGCTGCTGATTTTTTACGCTGGCTTTGTTGTTGGTCGTCCATTCTAGTTCGGTTAACCGTAACAGGTTTTCGGTTTCAAAAATGACTTCTAGTTGTAGTGGTTGAATTTGGGGAAACGTTAGGGTTGGCTGGTACGATACTTTGTTAAGAATGGTACTGTATTCAGCTTCTCCAGAGAGTAGAGCTCGTACGGTAACACTTTTAGGCGCGACCGTGTTTGGCGCGAGCGTTATGTTTAAAGCGGCGGGTGATAAAAGCCCCGGATTATTAAAACTGAGACGTTTAGGGGTAGCGTCCTGGTTACTAAACGTTACGTAGTTTTCAAAGTTCTGGTCTTGTAAAAAACGAACGTTTCCATCACTTAAGTCGGAGGTGCCTTCTACGGGGAATATCCAGTGTGGCGTGTTGGAGGTAGTCGTTAATTTATAAGGCACGTAGTCATGCGTTACGGCATTTTGGAGCGCCACGAAGCTCCCCAGTGTTTGTGGCGTTTTATACGTAACGACTTTAGGGGTGGTAATACCTTCTACTTGAAATTCAATTATTTGTTGAAATCGAGTTAAGTCTGGTTGAGGTTTAACCGCTTCGATCCTAGCCTGGGCTAGGTTAATCGAGAATAAAATCGTAAGCATGAAAGTGATTATTTTTTGAGCCATGTTTTTTGATAGAAAAATCCAATACTAAGCAATGCGACCCCAAGGGCACTAAAGGCCATAACCCGAATCGGAATATCCCACTGCCAAATATCGACTAAATAGAGTTTTGCGATGACAAAAAGCATTAGCCCTAAGCCGACATAACGAAGTTCTTTAAGGGGCTTTTGGCTTATGCCTAGTGCCATTAACGCGCCAATAAGCAGCAGCCAACTAACGGTTAAAAGCGGTTCACTTAACGTATCACCGGTTTGATAAAGCCAGGCTATACTAGCGATTAAAACGGCGAGGTAAGACATTACGGCTTCGGTTTTAGCGGTTTCTTTGAACGACAGTGAAACGTAATAGTAAATTGAACCAATTAGGGCGATTGGGAGCCACGTAGCGAGGAAAAGAGCGTCATTGGAGATAAACTGGTTCACGGTAATTAAAGCCAAAAAAGCATAGACGAGCAGGCTTGTCATTCGTAGAAAAAAAGATTTTTGCTGGTAAGCAAAGTAAAGAATACCCAGAGTCCAAAGCGCTGGGAGTATGTTTTTTAGCACCTCGGTAATTTCTCTGGCTTCAAAGCTAAATTCAAACAACAAGGCAGTACTTATAAACAAGGTAAACCCGAGCCATATTTTATTGGGAAGGGTTGCGGCTTTTCCAGCAGAGTACAAAAACGCAGCCATCAAGGTAAAGGTCAGCAGCGCTTCAAGTAAAAAATCTTGAGTCTCTAGCAGCGTACTGGTAAAGAAAGCGATTAAAATAGTACCACGACCAAACCATTCATAGGTTTTTTGCGCAGATAGTTGCCCAATAGCACACATTAAAATACCTTCGATTACTAACGCTAAGGTCAGAATGAGTGATTCTAGACTTTTTAATTCCCATAAAGTCGCGAGTAGAACAAATAATAACGCACTACTAAGCGTGAGTAATTGAAAGTGCGGCCATTTTTTGTTTTTAAACCATTCCGCTAAAGCCAAGAGTCCAAGCGCTTGGGCGGCGACTAAAAAACCAATATGTTCCCATGATTGGGCATAAAAAACACCCGCGGCGCATAAATTAAACAGGGTTAAACTTAAGGTGAATAACACAATTTCGCCACTCTCTTCTTTGGGCGGTTCGGTTGATTTATAATTGAGTATTAAACGAACGAGTCCCGCCGAACCAATGAGGGCGTAAATTACAAAAGCAAAAATAAGTAGATGAAACGGATTAATACTACTCGCCGTTTCCAGTAGGTTTAGATTGTAGTTATAATCTAACTTGTCTCGCGTTAATTGGCCTAATGCGGTGAAAACATAGCTACTAGTAAAAATAAGAAGCGACACGAAAATTTCGGGCCATTTTTTGTGTAACGCTAATACAAAACCCGCGACCGCTAAAATAAGAACAAAGGGTAAAACCAGCATCGGTTCCAGTTGCCCTGTAAACCATGGTGCTAGTAATCCTGCCGCGATACTAAAATTCGCTAAAATGCGTGAGTTGTAACGGAGTGAAAGCAAGACGCCCGCAGCGGCTTGAAGCGCGAGCAACACTAGACTTTGAGTTTCAGTAATAAAATCATACGCATAATGAGCGATTAAGGTGGTTATAATAAGCCCCGCTAAACCGGCAGCGACCAAGTAGGTAAAGAAGTCTGGATATTTTGTTTTCAGCCATTCTCCAAGTCCAATTAAGGCTAATGAAACCATTAGACCTAGGGCAATACGGCCCATAGGACCAACCCAACCATTCGCAAAAGCCCAGACCGCAAAAAAACCAATCGCAATCACAATCGATGTGGCGCCGAGAATGGGAAATAACTTTTGTCCTAAAAAATGCTCTAAATCAAAAGCCCCCTTGGTGGCCGTTTTAGAGACGACTTTAGGCGTCGATTTAGTCGCGGCCGTTTTTAAATGTTCTGGCCATTTAGATCGATCAATGCCATCATCTTCAACGGTCTCGGTTGTTTCCGTGGCGTTTAAAGAACCTGAAGTGAACGTTTCCTTTGTGGAGGGATGCTCTAAATTTTCAATCCGTTTTTGCAGCTGGTGAATCCAAAAATAAAAACCTGCGATCGTCAGAAGCCAGAGCAACAGCACCATGTATTTAAAGAAGTTTAGTTTTTAAAAGCTTACCTTAATATTGTTTTAAAATACAGTCGCCTGTTAGAGACTAGATTAACAAGTTTGTTTCGCGGTTTAATAAGGCCGAAAAAGGCTGTGGCCCTTTGCCGGGAATTTGAGCCGTTTTAATCCAGAGTGTTGTGTCGTTTGCACACGTAATCGGGACGGAGTCAGCTAGTGCTTCAAGGCTAATTTCTAAGAGCTTCATCTGCCCCAAAGTGGTGTTGAAACTGACCCCTGGCCAAGGCGTAAAAGCGAGCCACGCGTTATAAATAGTAGCGGCATCTTGGGTTCGATAATCTAAATAACCATCACTCTTTTCATACTTTCCACAAAACGTAGCTTCGTTTTCATTTTGTACTTGGGGCGTAATTTGGGCTTGGGTGTAAGCGTTTAAAAAGGCCGGAAAAGCCTCTGCGGTAAAATGAGAAAAATCTTCCCAAACTTGGCGCGTGTTTTGGTTATGAATATCGTGTGTGGTTTGCCATAAAATGTCGCCCGCATCAAGGGCTTTAACCATGCGCTGCCAGGTAATGCCGGTCTGAGTTTGACCCTTTAAAATAGCGGCTTGAACGGGCGACGCGCCACGGTGCTCGGGTAATAAAGAGAAGTGTACATTCACGACCCCCAGTGGTGGGGTCCTTAAAACCGATGGCGGAAAAATGAGACCAAAAGCAATGACAATGGCTAAGTCACAGGGAACGGCTTGAAATAAAGCTTTGAGTTCGGCCTTTGAATCAATTTCAAAAACGGGGAGCTCTAGTTCTAGTGCCGCGGCTTTAACGGGGCACGGGGTGAGAATTTGTTTGCGTCCCACTTTTCGGTCGGGGAAAACGCCCACACCTACAATTTCATAGTCTTCTAAAGCCGCAATCGCTTTTAAGCTCGGGACGGCAATTTCTGGGGTTCCAAAAAACAAAATTTTTTTCTTCATGTGTCGCTACTGTAAATTTAAAAAACAATTTGTCATCCTTTGACAGTTGAGGATGACACAAGGCGGGAATTGGTTAGAGTATGGACGATGCAAATCAATGACGAACTTATGGCCGACGTGAAAGCCGCCAAAGCCAAGTTGTTAGTGGTCACGAAATATGGGAATAAAGCCGAAACCGAAAAAATTATAACCGCGCTTAAAAAGGAACCGTGTGTTTTAGGGTGGGGAGAAAACCGAATTGAGGCCTTAGAAGCAAAAAAATTAGAGCCAGCCAAAACACATTTTATTGGGCGTTTACAATCGCGCCAGTTACCGGTTATTGCGGCTCATTGTCAAACAATCCATAGTCTCGCTTCACTTAAACATGCTGAAAAGTTAAATCAAATCATTGAACAAAATAATTATTCAAAAATAAAAGTCTTTGTACAAGTGAATGTAGCGGCCGATCCGGCGAAAGAGGGGATTAAGCCCGAAGCAGTCTCTAGTTTTTTAACAAGCTTAAGCGCGTTCAAAAAGCTTGAAGTTGTGGGATTGTCGAGCATGGGGTGGGGCGAATATACCGAAGCCGAAAAACGAACCGAGTTTAAAAGTTTGATAGCCTTGAGAAATAATTTCATCCCAGATGGAAAGACCTCGGCCGGAACTTCTCGTGATTATAAAATTGCCCTGAGTGAGGGCATTGATATTGTTCGGATCGGAAAAGGGATTTGGCGTGAAGACTTTGACCTTTAAGGCGAGAATCTGTTATAACCAAACGTGAATGAAACCCGAGGCTCCAAATTTCAAATCTGTCGCGATTTATTGCCATCATAAACCGGCCAAAGAAAAAGATGAAGCGGCTTTTATGCGGGATATGCTTCGTTTTTTTCATGCCCAAGGCGTAAAACATATTCACGGTGATGTGCGCACGGTTTCCATGCTGCGTAACGCAGTTCCGTTGATTGACGACGAAAAACGGTATGATTTAAAAATTGGGATTGGCGGTGATGGCACGTTGCTGAAAATGATGCGAACCCTGCAGAAAAACGATGGCTTATTTTTAGGGGTGAACTTTGGCACGTTGGGATTTTTATCAGAAGTAACCCCGCATAATGCGTTAGACGCGTTGCCTAAAATTTTTGCCGGCGAGTTTACCGTGGATGAACGAATGCTAATCAAAGCTTTTGTGCAGCGAAAAAATGAAGTGGGAAAAAAACAAAAAGTGTTTCGAGCCTATGGTTTAAATGAAATTGTATTTGGGCACGGAGGACAAGCACGCTTGACCAACTTTAACGTAAAAGTGAACCGTCGTTATTTGTCGACCTACCGCAGTGATGGTTTGATTTTTTCAACGCCAACGGGCTCAACGGCCTACAGCATGAGCGCCGGTGGCCCAATTATGTCTCCTCGGTTAGAATGTATGTCTATTACCCCCGTCGCGCCGCATAAATTAACCCATCGCCCGATTGTGTTGCCCGGGGATAGTTTGATTCACTTAAATTTTGATGCACGAGTCGACACTATTTCTATGACGATTGATGGTCAGATTCATTTTTCGTTAAAATCAACCGACGAAATTATGCTACAACGGGCGACGCGTACGGCTCGATTTATTCGTTTAAAAAAATCACATTATTTCAGAACCCTGCGTAATAAGCTTGGTTGGGGAGAGTGATCTAGATCGTCTTTTCGACCAAAATTATTAAAAAACAAAGGAGAAATCTTCTTTATATTTTTTGTAAGCCGAAGGTCTTTTTTTTGAGTTACGATTTATATGAGCCAAGAAGACAAAGAAGATTGGGAATAGCGGGTACTTGCTGAATTTTAAATTTCTGTTTATATGGGTGTGATTTTTATTGTAGAAATATGACTCTCGAACATCCAGCCTTAATAACCGACGCCCAAGCGGCCATTAATACCGCGGCAGAAACAACGGGTAATTTTAATTTAAACCTTGATACAAAGGTTGATTTGAATTTGAGTGGGCGCAGTTCAATGGCGCCATTAATGCTAGAGGTAAAAGGCGTGCGTAAAAAGATTGAAGCCGTGTTTTTGCCGAAATTAGGCCTAGATTTAGAGCGGGGAGTGGTAACGACTAATTTTAAAGGGCACGGATTTGAAGTTCCGCAGTTCGAGCAGGTTGAATTTCCAGATTCGGCTGCGGGCGTGTTACTTTCGTTACTGAGTGAAGCCGTGGTAGAAGTACCAACTCGAAAAGGCCTGATCAATGACATCGCAACGAGCTCACGCGTTCGAAAATTTATAGGCGGGTTTGATAAAGCCGGATCAAGCTTAGCGCTTAATCCGAACTTATTACAGGACTATCTTGAGCGGGCGGCGCAACAGAGGTATGAAACTCAAGCGCAGCTTTTAGCGCAAATAACTACGCCACCTTTAACTGAGGAATAATTTGTTTTTTTCGACTCACAATCCCAGGTAGCACCACGGTGTCGCCTGAAACTTGGGCGTTGAAAGATTTTTCAGCCATGCTTTTGGTAGCCTCGTTTGGAACCAAAAGCGTGGCTTCTTCATTTAAAATATCAATGATAAACAAAAACGCTTCGGCTAAATTTTCATCCGCACACACTTTAGTTTGCGCTTCAAGCAGTTCCGCTTTTCGGTCTAAAATAACTTTTGGGCTCGCGGTTTCAAGCACCCCAATACGGTACATTTGACCTTCAAATTCAGCCATTTTACTATCCATTTTAACTAGTTCTTCGGCACTGTAATCCGAGACATCTGATTTAGCTTCAAACATTTGCGCCGCGTATGCTGAAAGATCTAAGTCGAGTTCTAACGCTAGTTCTTCGGCTACCGCTTTATCGTAATCGGTGGTGGTTGGACTGCGAAATTCAAGCGTGTCAGACAAAATACAAGACAGCATTAAGCCTTTAATCGCCTCTGGCATTTTAGCTCGGTCGTCATCCGACATAAGGCTGAGTAAAACACTGGCCGTTGAGGCTAAAGGTCTGATAGTGGTGTCTACAACGTAGCTAGTAGTAATGTTCCCCATAAATCGATGATGATCTATGATTTGTAGAATGTGGGCTTGCTCTAAACTGGCTGGGAGTTCTTCCGCATTATTGGTATCAACTACCACCACCTCATCCTCGGCGTCTACGTCTTCTAACACGGGAATTTCTGGAATCCCCCAACGTTCTAATACAAATTTAGTTTCAGGGTTTAAGTCGCCTAAAACGTAGGGGGCAGCGTGGCGCCCTAAAATTTCACTGTAAAACCAAGCCGCAATAATCGCGCTGCCAGTACAGTCTGTGTCTGGTGAATAGTGTCCGAATACTTTAATGGTCATGATATAAAATTAGTTTCATTTTTCTGTTTTTCATCCTCAGCTTGACTGGGGATCCAGTCAAATAAGAATTCTTTTTATCCTGGATTCCTGCCTGCGCAGGAATGACAAGTAAGTGATTAACTCTTCAATACTTCAATGCCGGGTAATTCTTTGCCTTCTAAAAATTCAAGCATAGCGCCGCCACCGGTTGAAACATGCGTAAAAGCGGACTTGTTAACCCCGAATTTTTTAAGGGCATCAAGCGTGTCGCCGCCGCCTAAAATAGTTTGGCATGATTTTAACGCCGCAATAGTTTTTAAAACGTGTTTAGTGCCGTTCTCAAACGGCTTGTATTCAAAGCAACCGAGTGGGCCATTCCAAATAATCGTTTGGCTATGGTTGAGTACCTCTTGATAACTTTTAATGGTGTTGGGGCCGATATCAAAAATTTTCATATCGCCTTCAATATCTTCGAGCGGTAGTATCACTGTTTCTTCACTGTCCATGGCTTCGCCACAACTTACATCCACGGGTAAATGAATGCCGGTATTATTTTTTTCGGCAGATTCTAAAATACGTCGTGCCACATCTAGTTGATCGTCTTCGTAAAAACTCCCCCCAACATTAAACCCTTGAGCCGCTAAAAAAGTATTGGCTAAGGCGCCCCCAATTAAAATATTGTCAGCGGTTTTAGCAAAGTGTTCCAGTACTTTTACTTTCGTCTCGATCTTAGCGCCCCCAACGACAACGGTTAAACCCGCTATTTTTTTATTAGATAAAAAAGGCGAAAGGTGATCTATTTCTTTTTGGAGTAAAAATCCAGGATAGGCTGGTAAATAACTGGCTAAACCAATCACTGAAGCGTGCCCGCGATGTGAAACCGCGAATCCGTCATTAATAAAAACTTCGGCTTCAAGTTTTAAGAGTTCTTGAATAAACTCAGGATCGTTTTTCTTTTCTCCATCGTAAAAACGAACATTTTCATGGAGTTGGATTTTGTTTTTTCCTGGGGTGAAATCCCCTCTGAATTCAACCGTTTCCCCCAGTTGTTTTTCGAGTTCTGGTTGTACTAAGGCCAATGATAATTGGGGATCATTAATGCCTTTTGGGCGTCCTAAGTGTGAGAGAATATGAATTCGCTTGGCGCCACTATCGAGTAAAAATTTAAGCGTTGGAATGGATTCTACAATCCGCGTATTTTCTGACACTTTTCCGTTTTTAAGTGGGACATTAAAATCGACCCGAATAGCGATAACTTTGTCTTTTACTTTGTCGGCCGTTAGTTTTTGCGTTTCCATGAAAGAGGGGAGAAGGAGTGAATGAAATCGCGGCTATTCTAAAAAGGCCTTGCCTGCGGGTCAAAGTAAATACTTAGATATTGTTGAAAAATTAAATCTTAGGCCGTCTCAAGCGCGGCTAAGCGTTCGTGTAAACGGCCAATCGTTCGATTTCCAATGGCGCCATCGTTGCCACCCGCAAAAGCTTGAATTGAGCGACCAAAAACTTTGAGTTGTGTATCGGTCGCGTCTTCGGCAAAGTTAATGCCAAACATTTCGGCCATCGCTCGGTTATTCGCTCTCCAGCCACCGGCTTGTGCTTCAAAGTTTTGCAAGGCCTCGGCTTGGTTAGTAATTTCACTTTGGCTGACGCTGAGCAAAGCTCGATCTAAGTAACGCATAGATTCACGTCCTATTTTTCCGTCTTCTAAGTCTTCATTGCTATCCGCAATGTCTAAAATGGATCGAATTTGGGCTTGAATTTGGTTCCCAAAAGCGATTCGATCTTCTTCAGTCGTAAGTTCAAGACCGTAAAGAGTCGCAATTTCATCTGAAATATTTTGCCAATCTCCCAGGGTATAATTTTGGTGCTCGGCTAAAATAGCTCTTATTTCATTGGCTTTGCCTCTTATCTCCGTGCTGCCAATCGCCTCCATTTGTTCCGCTAAAGTTGGCACTGGAGCTGGAGCTTCAACACTGACTTCGGGGGGAGTAATTGGCCGTTCTGGGTTTGGAGCCATTAAATCCGGTGATATCTGTGGGGGGCGTGGTGTATCTTCGACTAATGGATTTATATTGGGCGCGTCAAAGTCCATATTTGCGGCGGCCGCTCCTCCTAATATAACCGGAGGCACTGCCATAGCAGACAAAGACGGTCTCGCAACGGCTGCGGGGATAGCGGACGGTAAACGACCTGGGGCAACGGCCGTTGGCAGTGGATTTGGCTTAACCGTAGGGGGATGAGCTGGGGTGATTCTTGTGGCGGGCAAGGTGTCAGTTCCGCCTACAATTCTAGGAACAAAGCCTTGGGGCACATCGAGAGTACTCGCCACTCGTGGGGCAGGAATATCACTAAAGCGCGTAATTCTCGCCAAGGCGTCGGGGCGAACCACTCGCATTTGTGCAGCGCGATATAAATCATCGACGGGGGTATCAGCCTGCATTAAAACATCGTCTAATGGCGTATGGCGAAGCATAACACCACCATCGGCTGATTTACCAACAATATAGCGTTCTAACGTGTTGCCGTCAGCGGTTTGGTAGAGCACTTTATCACCTCGTGTAAAAGTGTGTCCTCCGACTTCGAATCGTAAAGTTTGGGGCGTCACTTGATCGGCTAACCTTAAGGTATCGTCACTCATGGCTAGCGCGGGGCGCGCTAAAGCCTGAGGCGGTCGCATGATTCCGTCGTCAACTACATGAGGTCTGGTTAGCGGTAGAGGATCATCGGCATGAGTGGCCACATCATCAGCGCCTCTAAACGCTAAGCTCCCGATATCATCGGAGACGCTTGGTGCGACACTGCTAAAATGAGGGACTTCGTCAAGTTGTCGCAGTAAGTCATCAATTACATCGTCTCCCACATTGAGCGTTCTAGCCAAGCTAGATCGTCTGGCGTTAAAAGCTTCCTGGGCTTTTGCGCTGGTTCGTCTCTGTAAATTTTTAAGCTCATTTAAGACTCCACGACTAACATCGTCTAAATCATCAAGGCGCGGAGCTATTCGGGCTACGTCATCAACAGAGCTCGCCCCAACTCGGATGGCGTCATCGATAAATCCGGCACCGCCAGCTGCGGCTCGGGCGATTTCATCGCCAGGCCCTTGTACGACTCTAGCGGCTGCACTGGTAACTTTCGCGACGGTGGCTCTTCGAGCCATGTTAACCGTTTTCCCAATTTTTGCCATCATACCCGTAATAGCACCGAAGGGGATAAAAAAGCCTCCCACAAAAAGCCCGGCTTCACGAGCAAGGTTTAAATTACTATCGGAAAAATTATTCCATTCTCCACCAATACCCGTCATATCCGAATAGACATTCATTAAATGACTTAGCCCATCAACATTATCCGGATTATCGCCCAAATATTGGTTAATGGTACTTTCAAACACCGCACTACTAGCGCCACTAACAATAAGAGAATCTCGTTGGGCTTCTAACGCGGCCCCCCCGATTGGATCAACACCACCAATAATGTTTCCATTCTCATCACGAACAATCAAACGGGCTAACATCGCATCCACTTGTTGGGCGGCTGCCGTGGCGGCAGAACTCTCATAGTTAAAGTCTCCATTTTCGGTAAATAGTTGATCATGAAAAGTCGTAAGAACCTCCGATTCAGCGGGCGTTAAATCAGCATTTTCGGTTGTTAATTCAGCTTGCGTGGTTTGTAATATGATCGCTTCGGCGGCGTCAAAAGCTTCAATCTCTCGTAAAGCTTGAGCTAAGGCGCCTGGGTCATTCATAATGCTTGCCGCCGTTATGTCTGGACGATCTTCTAAACCAGCTTCTGAGCGAGCCGTTTGATAGGTTTCGTTCCCCCACATATTATGCCACCAGCTCCGCACACTGCCATCTAACATCTTTTCTAAAACCGCTTCAACGGCTAATACATCGTTATTATTTAGGGCTTGATAGGCCTGATTGTACAGTTCATCTTGTCCACGTCTAAATTGAGCAAACGCGTCAATAAAGGTTTTTGCGTGACCAAGGCGCGCTTTGTCGGCTTCAGAAACTTCAAGTGCCGCGATGCCATCATCTTCAATATGGCTGGTAATAGCCAAGGCCTGTTCCGCGGCGCCCGCTTGGTCTATTAAATCTCTAATAGCTTGATCGCTGGGCTCAATGTCTCCGGCTAAAAGATCGGCATAAGCTTCTTGGTAAGTAGTTCTTTGATCTTCTAAACGAGGAATCTCATAATTTAACTGTGCGTACAGCGGCCCATTTTCAAGCGCATGGTTTCGTCGCTCCGCCTCTCCAGACTCAAAGTCAGCTCGTAAGCCATCAACGGTGTTTTGTTTTTCCGTAATCGTCTGGGTCAAATAATCTATTTGTCCTTTAAAAATACTAAGCGTGCGTCCCATCGCCATGGTTTCGCTTGGGGTTTCGTGTGGGGGGCGACTTTCTAAAAATATGGCGGCATCTGCTGCGCCTAATAAGGTTTCAATTTCAGCTCGTTGAGTTTCATCTAAATGGCTGCCCTCAACGGCTTCAAGGCCTTGTGAGGCTCGAAAAATTCCAAAAAGTTGATCCGATAAAACCTCTTCTGTTAAAGCAAAGTTTGGGTTTCGGCTCATCATAAAGTAATGCGATCGCTGGGCAAGATTGTCACACGCTGCACGAGTAAGAGCGCCATCATTCATAGCCAGTAAGCGTTGAAATAAAGCCTCTTGAATACCGGCGTTCTCGGTTGGATAACCAATAAGTCTTTCCACGATTTCAAAATCTTCTAGGTAGCCAATTTCCTCGGCACTTAAGGGGGATTGCGGGTCTTGTATCGCTTCTAAAATTTCAGCCTCTGATCTAACCGCCACCGGCGGTAATGAATCCGCGCCCATGGCGCCCACTAAATCTCCCGACATTCTGTCAGGCACAGGATCGGTCGAGGGGGCCACGTCGGGGGCAGCACTTACGGCTGGTAGCACGGGGACTACCGGCGCCTCAACCACAGCGACAGGGGCGGGATCGGCTGGTGCGACATTCCCTAATGGAACTGGATTGGCTAAAAAAGCCTGATATTCCTGAATGCCACCAGGCGTATTAGGATCTAATAAAATGGCTTCTAGACGATCCGCGTCAATAACGGTTTCATCGTCATGATCAACATCTGCCATATAATAAATAGCCTCTCCGTCGATATCGATGTTTCCGTTGTTAGAAAGAAAAACGTATCGGTCTACCACTTGTCTGGCCATACCCGCATCAGGGATGCGGCCAAGAGGTAGACGAAAGGTTGTGCCGTCACTTCGTCCAGAGAACGGATCAGCGAGCACAAATTCACCTGAGGTTGTGTCCACATTTAAGCCATCAACCGCTCGAGCGATGCCCATAGCGGCCTCAATAACTTCGGCGGATAAATCGTTTCGCTCGGCTGAAAATTCTGCAGCCGCGGCTAATCGTTCGGCCTGTGGATCATCAGAGGGGCTTTCGGCGTTATTATAAATGAATTTATAATGAGCGCGGTTGTGAGCAACCTGAGCAAGAAATTTCATTAAAAGAAAAGCGCATAAATATCTAATTATTTTACCATAAAATGCGCTTTCTTACAAACCTGTTTGAGTTAGCCGTGTATTGTGTTTAAAATACGGTTCGAAATAGAACCTTTACTATGGAATTAGAAGTTATTATCGGTCTTGAAATACACGCACAGCTTAGTACTAAAACAAAACTGTTTTGCAGCTGTGATAACGATGCTTTTGGCGTGCAACCTAATACTCGGGTTTGCCCGGTTTGTATGGGGTTTCCGGGAATGTTGCCAGTGTTGAATGAGAACGCCCTGAGAAAAGGGGTACAAGGGGCGGCGGCCTTAGGATGTACCATTAAGCCTTTCTCTAAATTTGATCGAAAAAATTATTTTTACCCTGATTTACCAACGGGCTACCAAATCTCGCAATTTGATCAGCCTATTTCAGAAAATGGAGCGGTGGAAATTGAACTCGAAGGGGGGAATAAAACGATTGGTATTACGCGCGTTCATTTAGAAAACGATGCCGGTAAATTAACCCATACCATCAACGGCACTTTGTGTGATTACAACCGTGCCGGAACGCCTTTGGTCGAAATTGTAACCGAGCCTGATATGCGGAGCCCGGAAGAAGCCCAAGCATTGGCGAAAGAAATTCAAAAAATTATCCGAACCGTTGGCGCTAGTACGGCCGATATGGAAAAGGGGATGATGCGCTTTGATGCCTCTATTTCTATGCGTCCAAAAGGGGATTCTAAGTTATACCCACGAACCGAAATTAAAAATTTGAATTCATTTTCAGCGTTATTAAAAGCGCTTAAATACGAAGTAAAAAAACAACGTAAAGCCTGGGAAGCGGGAACTCCTTCAACCCAAGAAGTAACCGTGGGCTGGTTAGACGATAAAGAAGAAACAAAATTACTACGAGATAAAGAATCGGCTATGGATTACCGGTATTTTCCAGAACCAGATTTACCCCCTGTAACCTTTACAGAAAAAGAAATCAAAGACATCCTAGCCACCATTCCAGAACTGCCGTTAGCCAAAAAACATCGTTATATTAATGACCTAAAACTAACAGAGGCCGAAGCCTTGAAAATTGCGGAGTCACCGGAACTGTATGAATTTTTTGAAGCCGCCGTTGAAGCTGGTGG
>CAJQJI010000101.1 GCA_905478675.1 Candidatus Altimarinota bacterium | reverse complement strand
GATTTGTGAGGCGGTTTTAAGGCCTAAGGCGAGTAAGTCTCCATTGCCAGAAAGTAGCAGCCGTTGAGGAACGCGTTTTTGCTCAATCCACTGGTCTAATTTTTCATGTGACATTCGGTTTCAGCATAGAAACAATTAAGGGTTTGTGAAGCCTTAGCACTGAATATTTTGGCGAAGCGTTTTAATTTGTTTCAGTAGTGTTTGAGGTTCTTTTAGTGGAAGTCTTGGTACGGGTTTGCCTTGTAGATTGAGTTCGTATTCCAGTAAGGCGTATTCGTAGAGTACTTGATAGTGAATATGTCGAGCACGAAAAGTAGTGTTAACCATGAGTGTTTGTGTTTTATGTTTCATCTTTATTTATATGCGAGGAGTTGTTTTGGTTAATTTTTTATGTAAAAAGGTTTTATAAGTATTTATAATTTATATATAAAACAATTAATTAATTATATTTATTAAATATAACAGTATGGTTAAAATATCAGATGTCGTGCGCGAATTGATCGCTCAAAATCCACATTTGTCTTTTGGATTAGCGAACCGAATTTTTAATTTAACGCAGTTAGCCCACTTCTTACAGCCAATGATAGAAGTTAAACTTAAAAAGGAAGTGCGGCCGTCCGCAATTTTGATGAATTTGTCTCGGTTACAACAAAATTATGCCAAAGAGGCAAAGTTAAAGCCTCAATTTCAGATTGAAAATATTACCATTCAGTCGAACTTGGTTACTCGAACGTATTATAAAAATAATCGAACTGAGGCGCAGGTGGAAGCGTTAAGCCACGCGGTGCGTGAGCGTAATGGCTATTTTGGCTGGAATGAAGGTATGAATGAGCATGCCGTAATATTTGAAGGTCGGTTTTTAGAATTATCGGAAGTTTATGTACAAGAAGAACCAAAGTTTAAACATGATTCGGTTTCGGCTTTGATTATTAAGTTTCCGAAAGAGTACGCTGACCAGCCAGGCTTCTTGTATACCGTACTACGAACCTTGGCGCTGCATAACATAAATGTGATTGAAGCCACCTCTACTTACTCTGAATTTACAGCCTACATTGACCGAAAAGATATACAGTTAGCTTTTGAGGCTTTAGAGTTAGCCTTTACCCAAGTGTCGGTTTAGGTTTTCGATCGCTTGACATCCCGTATCAATTAACTAGATTCGCTCGGCAATTTTGAATAAATTTATCATATGCTAGGAAAAAGACGTTGGCGTAAACGAATGCGAACCCACGGGTTCAGAGCTCGAATGGAGACCAAAACTGGTCGTCGAGTACTGGCTCGTCGTCGAGCAAAGGGGCGAAAAATGCTCTCTGTAGCTCCAAAAGAGAACTCTTGGAAATAAATGATTTCTAAGACGCACCGTTTTACACGGCGCGACTTTATCTTCCTCCGTCCGCGAATGAAAAAATTCGCGGCGGGGGATTTTTTGTTTTTCTATTGCCCACGCCCTAAAGGTTCAAAATTAGCCGCGGTTATTAGCAAAAAAGTGGATAAACGAGCCGTAGCTCGTAATGCGTGGCGGCGTAGTGTTTATGATTTAGTGGGAAAGGCTTTGCTTGAAAGTTCTCAACCGCTGGCTTTAGTTTGTCTTTACAAAGGGGCTTCTATCCCCGAGAATACCGACGATTTAGCGGCCGCCTGGAAGCAATTTAAGGCTTATGCTGTGACTAAAAAATTACTCAAATTTACCGAATGAATGATAATATGAAAAATTTCTTGAAGAGCCTTGTGGTGTGGTTTTCTGTCTTCTACCTTATGTTTAGTGCTTATAACTGGTGGTTTGCGCCAGAAACAGAGGTCTCAACAACGGCTGGACAATTAAGTTTAGAGTTAGTGGATAAAACCCCGGTACAAGGGCAGTTGGTACAATTCCGTTTTAAAAATGAAACCGACACGGCTTGGGCGTGGCCTCATTTCTGTGATCAGGCCGATTCTTTAGAATTATTGGCGTTAGTGGCGAGTAAAGAAGTATCGGTGACAAAACCTGCTTGCGGTGATTTTGTCCCGCAGACGCTAGAGATTCCGGCGCAGAGTTCGGTTGTTTTTGGCTTGCCAGAGTTTAATACAGAGTTGTTTAACACGCCGGGGAATTATCGCCTAGAATGGACGGTAACGAGTGGTGATGAAACCCAAACGTTAATTACGCCCGAGTTTGAAATTAAAGAAGCCGGTTTTATTCGAAAAACTTTTCGCTTTTTAATTACCCAACCGTTGTTTAACGCGCTGGTGGTTTTAATTGAAAAACTACCAACACACTCATTAGGATGGTCGATTCTTATTTTAACGATTGGCGTTAGACTCGTGTTATTTTTACCGAATCAAAAAGCCATGAAGTCGCAACGAAAATTACAGAAGTTGCAAACGCATATAAAAGCGCTTCGTAAAAAGCATAAAGATAACCAGCAAGCGTTGGCTATGGAAACCATGGCGTTGTATAAAAAGCACAAAATAAACCCTATGAGTTCTTGTGCGCCAATGCTTTTGCAAATGCCCTTTTTAATCGGTATCTACTTAGTCGTTAAAGATGGCCTTTCGCCTCATTTGAATCACCTTTTATACCCTTTTCATTCCGGCGTTGATTTGAGTATCGTTAATACGAACTTCTTTGGTTTAAATTTAGAGATACCGAATGTGTGGGTGTTACCGGTGCTGGTAGCGGCGGCTCAGTTTACGGCTATTAAGTTGTCTATGTCCGCGGCCAAAAAACAGCAAGAACCTAAAGCGGTTGGAAAAGTTAAAGATAAGAAAGAAGCGAATCCGGATATGGCGGAGCAAATGGAGCAAATGCAAAAAATGATGCTGTGGATGTTACCCTTAATGATTGGCTTCTTTACAGCGACTTTTCCGGCGGCGGTTGGGATTTACTGGTTAACCTCAACGCTGTTTGGGATTGGACAACAAAAGCTGGTTAACTGGCAGCTCGATAAACCGCAAGTAAGAAGAACGGACGCGTAAGTTTTTAGTCTTTATTCGAAAAGCCCTGCCCTGCAATTTGTTGGGTGGGCTTTTTTTTTGCCTGAGAGGACCTTGAGGCGGTGTTATTGGTTAAGAGGGTATCTTCCCATGGCTTTATGTGTTTGCGGCTATTTGAGAACAATTAGAGGCCTTTTTTAAGTATGTTTCCCTAAAGACTTAGGCGTCTTGTTTCGTGTCGTAGCAACGAGACATAAAAAAACACCTCGCCTCGGCGAGGTGTTTTGCTTCAAGGTTTAAATCAGTCGATTAGTAACCCATAATAGCTCGAAGTCGTAGAGCTTTGTTTTTCGCTCGTTCTTGACGTTCGTCTTCACGGTTTAAATCAGCGCCTGGTTCTTCAAATCGTTCTCGACTTGTTTCTCCTAGGTATTCTTCAAGTTCAACGTATCCGTTAGCGTTGTCACCTTGCATACCAGCGTTTTGCCAAAAGTTTGATGGAATGAACTGGTAGTTTTGTTGTAGGTAATTGTCGTTTTCTGTTCCAGTAACGGCTCGAGATTCAAGCGCGTTTAATGGATTTTCAGTGCTTCCGAATTCAGGTAGAACTTCAGCTGAAATAGTTGGAGCTGGAGCTGCTGCACCTGTACTTGGAAGTGTCATAGTACCGTAACCGCCTGCAAATGTTAGTGTTGGAGCTGCAAGCAAAGCTCCCATTAAGATAGTTTTTTTCATGATGATAAAAGTGGGTTAGAAACTTTCGTTTTAATTGTTAGAAATATTGGAGGGGTTGTCAATTTTTTTTCCCTTATTTAAAGGTCTCCCTCCTGTTTTTGTAAATTTATAGCCAACGTTTTTTTTGACGTTTTGTGACAAAAATTAGCAGAATTTATTTTTGTTAAATAATTAGGTCTGCCAACATTTCGTCATTGGTCACATCTTTAAGTGAAAAACCTTGCTGGGTCATGCGTTGATTAAACTGGTCAAAGTTATGTTTATTGGTGGTTTCTATACCGAGTAAAATAGAGGCAAAGCTTTTGGCTGACTTCTTAAGATACTCAAATCGAGCAATATCATCTTCTGGGCCTAGCAGCGCAATGAATTCTTTAAGCGCGCCAGGTCTTTGTGGCAAACGTAGAATGAAATATTTTTTTAAGCCTTCAAACCGCATAGACCGTTCTTTGACTTCTGGTAAGCGTTCAAAATCAAAGTTTCCGCCAGAGGCCACACACACAATGGTTTTGCCTTTAATAAACGCAGGGTCGAGGCTT
>CAJQJI010000100.1 GCA_905478675.1 Candidatus Altimarinota bacterium | reverse complement strand
GCCGTAATCACGTACAATTACGAAACCGTTTACCCAGAAGTAGATCCAACAGACGACGCTCTCAATAACGATCCAACCGAAGTAGAATTTGAAATTATTCAACCACTGGTTCTTCGGTTTGGTTTGTGGCTTCTTGTTCAGCTAGTATAGCCGCTTCTTCTTCTATAATGGATCGGTTCATTTCAATTTGATCTAAACAATTTTGTCGTTCAAAATTTTCTTCTTGACTCACTGGAGTTCGAATAATTTCAAATTCTACTTCGGTTGGATCGTTATTGAGAGCGTCGTCTGTTGGATCTACTTCTGGGTAAACGGTTTCGTAATTGTACGTGATTACGGCTTCACATAGGGCTGGGTCTAGTGCCGTGATCGCCTTATTAATATTTATTTGGTTTTTACAACTGTCTTGTTGATAGATATCGTTAATATCTTCACATTTAGTGATGTCTTGAGATTCAGTCGCTAGGGCAAAAGAGGCTTGGTTTTTACAACTGTCTTGTAAGTATTCTTCTAAGTTATCACATAAACTTGGCTTTTTTTCTACTAAAGCGAGTTGGTTCCATAAGCTATTTTTACATTCTATCGTTTGAGCTTCGTCCATAATCTCATCACAGGCGTTTGCGTTTTTAGATTCAAGACTAATTTGTGTTGCGGCCTCTCTTTGACAATTAACAACCGCACTATGACTACAGTTTAAGAAATTTGAGTCTTGGTTGTATTTAAATTTATCCGTAAGGGCTTGTATCGTAGAAAGTGAGTATTCTGAAGTGTCTGTAAGCATTGGGTCTTCAGCTGGCATAGCAAGTTCTGCCTCATTTTCAGTTTCTTCAATAACCTCCATTTCTTCTAGAGGGGCTCTTTTACTTTCTTCCTCAGCAACAGTTGGTGTCGTAATGGTTGCCGGGGCTTGTGTTTGTACATTGTTTTGTGGAGTATTGCTACAACCACTTAAAAGTAAAAGACTACTGAGGACAGCGAAACTTAAGATTGTGTTTGATGTTTGCATAATTTTATATTTTAAAATTCAGTTTAAATTGTGCCTAAAAAAACGTATAAGACAACTTTAAACTATTAGAATTTATTTCTATTATTTAACTTTATCGCCTAATTTATATTCAGATCGTGACAAAATTTGTTTTTAACGTAGGCTTGATAACGATGAAAAATATTGCTCAGCTGTTAGTGGAACAAAACGTGGTTCAAACAAATTTTGAAAATCCTTTTACGTGGACATCCGGGATTAAATCTCCGATTTATTGTGATTGTCGTGAACTGATTAGTATTCCGGTCGCACGAGATCAAATTGTAGCTGCGTTTTTAAAACAGATTGAAACTTTAGACTGTGACTACATTGTTGGTCCGGCAACGGCGGGGATTCCTTGGGCGGCATTTATTGCTGACCGTTTAAAAATTCCCATGTTGTATGTTCGTTCAAAACCCAAAGGGCATGGGGCTGGTAAAATGGTAGAAGGTAAAGTACAGCATGAAAATCCGAAGATGGTGGTGGTGGAAGATGCCTTCTCAACTGGAGGGTCTTCTATTAAATCGGCAGAAGCTTTACGTCATGAAGTTGATGCGGAAGTATCGCATATTCTCGGCATCTTTTCTTGGAGCACGCCGCAATCTATTACGAATGCCGAAGCAGCGAAAGTAACGCTGGCACCTTTAACAGAGTTCCATGAAATTGTGGAAGCTTTGCTTGCGGCCGGAAAAATTACGGAATTAGAAAAGGCGAGCTTAGAGCGTTTTCATGATAATCCTTCCGCTTGGGTGGCTTAAGAATTTACTGCACCAAATGGCCAATGGCTTCACATCTTTCTGTTAGCAGAATCGTACAGGTATTGGCCGCTCCGAGTTGCTGGTAACTACATTTGTCTTCAGTTGAGATTTGACCGTTACAGAGTGATGGGCAATTAGTTTCCTTTTTGCTTGGACATTTATATAAAGCGGTTTTAAGCGTGGAAGTGGTCCCCACACAACGACTTTGCATTTGTAAGCCGCAACCAAGACGTTGGTCACAGGCGCGTCCAACATCGGCACTAAGTAGATTTGTTTCGGCATCTTTCCAGCCAGCTCCTTGGGTTAAAGCACTGAGCTTCCAGTCAGGGCTTTCAACTTCATTGTGGAGCTTGTAGCCTAATTGGCAGCGTAGGGCTTGGTCTGTACAGTCAAGCCCAGCTTGAATATTAAGACCGTCCCCCCAGGCTCCATTAGGCGCGATAACGTTTGACCAAGTCCCTTCAACCCAATCGGTACCTTTAGTGACTTCGGTGGTTACCCATGGGGTTAAGGCGGGTTGTTTTAAATGGTTTACCCGATATCGTAATCGGCAACTAGCGGTTTCAGCCACCGCTAAATTAGGGCTGCATTGTAAACTCATTTGCACGCCACAACCACTCCCAGAGCAGTTGGCTTCTAGCCCACTATGTAACAGGGCAATTTTTCCAATAGGGTCATTGTTCACGCCGGTTTCTTGCCAATCGGACTCATATTTAGCATCTTTAATGCGGTATCGGATTTTGCAGGTAGCGGCTGGGGGTTGTAGTTCTAACTGCGGTCGGGCATCCCAAGTGGTTGGATCAATACAATGTTCTCCATTCGCGTCACAGTACTCTTCAGCGCCTACTTTGCCGCCAATATCTAAGGTGAGGGTACTGGCGGGATCTTCTTCATTAATTCCAATCTGTAATCCGGTTTCGGTAAGAAAATTATAGACCCCACGAAGTGTTTTCACTAAGCTGTTAAATTCATCAATGGTAACGGTGTTTTCAAACTGACTATCTTTTTCTGGAATTTTAGAAACCGAAGCGCTGTCGGTTTGGGCTTGTACCTGAAACACTATTAAGCAGCCGATGAGCGAAATTGCCGTTAATTTTTTCATTTTTTCTTATCATAAAGTTCATGGGCTTATTGGTAAAGAGGTTTCAAAAATTTATCGTTTAAGTGTAAGTAGCTTTTTTTGCTTTATTTGTTACTATCGCCCACGAAAGTTTTAACTTTAACATGAAAGATATTATTCTAATCGGTCGACAAGGCTCAGGGAAAGGGACTCAAGGTAAAATCTTAGCCGAAAAATTTGGGTATCAGATTTTTGAAACGGGTGGGGCTTTGCGTAAAATGGCACAGCAAGATTCTGAGCTAGGCCGCCAAGTTAAAGAAATTACAGGCCGCGGTGATTTGGTTTCTAATGAAATTGTGATGGCGATTGTTCGTGAGTTTTTGGCAGCATTGCCAGCGACCACGCCGGTGATATTTGACGGGATTCCTCGTTCAGAAGTTCAGCGAGAAAGTTTAGAAGCGGAATTGCAAAATGCGGGGCGAGATTGGACGGCTTTAGAAATTAGAATTAGTAACGAAGAGGCCGTGCATCGTTTGTTGAAACGAGCCGAAATTGAAGGTCGTGAAGATGATAATATTACCGCGATTCAAAAGCGTTTAGAAAATTTTGAAACGCATACACAGCCGATTTTAGATATTTGGGCCGATCGTGGTTTGTTGGTAGCGATTAATGGGAAAGCGGAGATTGAGTCTGTACACGAAGCGGTAGTAGAAGCCTTAAATTTGAAATAATGGTAGTGGTTAAAACGGAACTAGAAATTGCGGTTATGCGAGAGGCTGGGAAAATTCACCAGCAGGTTGTGGCTGAATTAAAAAAAGCGATTAAGCCTGGCGTGACTTTAATAGAACTTGATAGGTTAGCCGAAAAACTCATTCTTGAAGCGAATGCGATCCCTTCTTTTAAAGGGTTCCATGGTTTCCCCGCTAGTTTATGTACTATGATTAATTCCGAAATTGTGCACGGAATTCCTGATAATAGAGCGTTAAAAGCGGGGGATTTATTATCAGTTGATTGTGGAGTGACGTATGAAGGAATGATTGCCGATGCGGCCTTTACGGTAATTGTAGGGGGAGATGAAACCAATCCAGAACGCGCTCGTTTTAGTCAAATCGTTAAAAAAGCTTTAGAGGCTGGTTGTGCACAAGCGGTTGCCGGGAATACCTTAGGCGATATCGGCTACGCCGTGCAACGGACCATTGAAAATGGAGGCTACCATATTTTAAAAGAATTTACGGGCCATGGCGTTGGGTATGAAATGCATGAAGATCCGTATGTACTTAATTATGGAACGCCTGGGAAAGGGATGACCTTAAAAGAAGGCATGACTATTTGTATTGAGCCGATTGTGACGATGACAAAAACTAAAAGTAAAACCTTAAGTGATAATTGGACGGAAGTGACCGTTGACGGAAAAGATGCTTGTCAGTGGGAACATTGTGGCTTAGTAACGAAGTCTGGGTTTGACGTTTTTGCTTAGACTTGAAGGAGAAATGATTGGATTGACTTGCTAAATTTTGTGACAGTATTAAAGACTGTACATCTTGATTGTTTAGATCTAACAATGCACGAATCAAATCTCCTGTACGCTGCCCTCTTGGTGTTTGGATTATTGTCTCTTTCAACCCTTATTCATCTTTTTTCTAAAAAGCTGCATATGCCTTTTGCGGTTGGATTACTTTTAGCCGGTTTAGGTTTAAGTTCGCTTTTAAAACTAGGTTTAGGGCTTGATGTAAGTTATTTGCAATTTTCACCAGACTTAATTTTTTATGTGTTTTTGCCAACGCTTATTTTTGAATCAGCGTACCATATTAAATTTCGGCAATTCAGAGATGTTTTTCGTGAAATAACCACTTTAGCGACTTTGGGGCTAGCCATTTCAATGCTTATTGTTTCAGTCGCAGCGCATTATCTACTCGCTTTACCGTGGGGCGTGGCGATTTTGTTTGGGGCTTTAATTTCCGCGACTGATCCGGTGGCAGTTTTGGCTATTTTTAAAGAACTTAAAGTTCCTAAAAAATTAACGACGATTGTCGATGGTGAGAGCCTTATTAATGATGGAACGGCCTTAGTTGCTTTTCAATTTATTTTTAAGTTTGTCGTTTTAGGCGCCGCCTTGAGTTTAACGCCCGCGTCGATGGGCTTAGAGTTGTGGCATCTTTTGTGGTCTATAATTATTGGGGTTTTGGTAGGCGTTGGTTTTGGGGCTATTTTTGCTATAGCCATTGCCAAAAGTGATGATCGAGGCGTGCAGCTGACTTTGAGTTTAGTTTTGGCTCATACAACCTTTTTAGTGGCTGAGGGCTTACTTGGGGTGTCTGGTATTTTAGCGACACTTACCGCGGGGTTGGTAATGGGAAACTGGGGACGTCGTAAATTGAAACCCGATACAAACCGTGCCTTTGTTGAAATCTGGTCTTTTATGGGGTTTGTTTCTAATGCGTTGGTCTTTTTGTTATTAGGCTTAAAATTAGGCGAAACCGCGTGGCTTGAGTACTGGTGGTTAATTTTAATTGCTTCGGCGATTGTGTTGTTTGTCGCTCGACCAATCTCTGTTTATATTTCTTTGTATGGAACAAATTTGAGTCGTAAAAATAAAGAAGCAAAGGTAAGCCAAGCTTATCAAGCGGTAATTGTTTGGGGGGGAATTCGGGGGGCTTTAGCGGCGGCCGCCGTTTTATTGATTCCAAAAGAATTTGCCTATGCGGCTCCATTACAGGCGATGACAGCGGGGGTAATTGTGGCAAGTTTTGTGTTGAATGCGACTAGTATGAAATGGTTATTAAAGTACACAAAAATATCGGTTTTTAGCCGAGCAGATCGTTTTCGTCAGGCAGAAGTGGAGTTAATTATTAATGAAGAGGTTTTAACTTTTTTAGATTATTTACTCAGAAAAAAATATATTTCAGTGCCGATTCATACACAGCTTAAGGCGCAGTATGTTGCCCAGCATGAAACCGTAGCTAAAGGATTACATCGTTTAGAAAAAAGTTTAGATAATAACACGCGTGCTTTGGAGAAAATTTTAACGCGTTTTGCGTTAGGGATTGAAATGAAGACCTATCGTAAGTTATTTGTCAGTAATGAAGTGTCTGAAGAACGGTTTGTGGTTTTACGTGAAAGTATTGATCGGCAATTAGATCGGCTTGATCATAATGTGTTACCTGATGAGCGACAACCGAAGCATAAATATGCGCCGGAGATTGATGACTTTTGCTTATTAGAAGTGGCGTTACGAAAGCTTGGTCTAAATGGTTGGGCGGAGGCGCAGGCGAATATATTTAAAAGAAAAAAAATAATTTCACGTTTACAGCATTATCGGGCTCGTCGAATTGCGAGTTGGAAAGTGGTGCTTGATTTTGAGCGTCTACAATCCGATCATCCCGTGTTTAGTGGTTCTGACGTTGTTACTAAAATTTTAGAACGTTATCGAGCATGGAATGAAGGGGCTGAGAAAAAAATGGCTGAATTAGAAGCTAATTATGCCGATATAGTAATTCCTTATCGAATTACAATGGCGGATAGAGCTTGTTTATCTAAAGTAAAAACCTTGGAGCGGGACTTTTTGGAGAAGGGCTTTATTTCAGAAAAAATTTATGATTCGTTAGAGCTTGATTTAAAAGCCAGAACAAAAGCCTGTGTCTGGAGACCCAAACAATAGTATTCTTGTTTGCTGGTATCTATTTAATTAGCGTGTTAGAGTGCTAAGACAAAAAGGCCTTATAATAATTATGTCTGAATACGATAAGTTTGCGGAAAAATGGGATAAAACTCGAGAACGAGCTTGGCCTGAATTTGAGGTGTTTTCTCCTTTAATAAAAAAAGGCGATAGACTTTTAGATTTAGGCTGTGGAAATGGTCGTTTGCGTCAATTTACGTCTACTGATTTGGTTCGTGATGGTGATTATTTTGGGTTCGATTTATCGGAAGAACTTTTAAAAATCGCACGTAAAAAATATCCACGTGATAATTTTTTTAAGGGGAGTTTTGCTAACCCTTTACCGTTTGGGGCCGATAATTTTAATTGGGTAATTAGTATTGCGGCTTTTCATCATCTGTTGTGTAAAAAAGAACAGCAAGTGTTTTTAAAAGAAGTTTATCGGACCCTTAAACCTGGTGGAAAGGTTTTCCTTACAACCTGGGTGCTTCCTAAAAAATATTTTTGGTCGAACTTTTGGGCGGGGCGTGTTTTTACAAAGAACTGGAATGTGCCGTTTGGAAAGGAAAAGCACCCAAGAACGTATCGTTATGTAAATGAAAAAGATTTAAATCGTCTTTTAACAAGCGTTGGATTTATAGTAGAAAAAGCGGAAAAGTTTGAAAATCGAAATTTTATAGTGCTAGCAGAAAAGCCAAAGCAATAAGAAAGGCGGCTCGACCTATATTCTTTAAGCTCAGGGGGGGGATTTATTTTATTCACTTTAAGGAAAATTTCTCTTGTGAGTTCTCAGTAGCGTTTGTCGAAAAGACAATTATTATTGAAGGTGTAATGAACCTTCAAACTTATTTTGATTCAGCGGCTTCGACCCCACTTCATCCGGAAGTAAAACAGGTGATGATTGATCATTTAGATTTAGAAGGGAATAATAATTCTCATCATGCGGCTGGTTTTGCGGCGCAAAAATTGATTGATGACAGTTTGAAAACTATGGCTAAAACATTGGATTGTAACTGGGAACAATTAAGCGTGACTTACGCGGGGACCGATGCGGTACGTCGAGTTTTATGGGCCGCTCGTAAACACTGGGGGCAAGCGGCTCTATGGGGCTCAGCGGTAGAACATAGTTCGGTGCGTGATGAACTGCTACCGTCAAATATTTTTGATCCAGTGACGTTAAACGGCTTGCCAAAAGATGCGAAGCTGGCGGCCTTAATGGCGGCTAATTCCGAGACCGGTCAAATTTATGAAGCGGATACTTTACGTGCACAGTTTCCTGAGACTTTTATTTTACGAGATTTTTCACAAAGTTTTGCCAAAGGAGAAAAACCTGATTTTAAAAACTGTGATGCGGGCATATTTACGCCTCAAAAGTTTTATGGGCCAAAACATATTGGAATTTTATATCTTAAAAATCCGGAAGCGTGGCCAGAAATTTCTAAAGATACTCATACTAAAAGTCCTTATTTGGTCGCAGCGACGGCGAAAGCCTTTGAATTATGGAACCAACACCACGAATCGCAGAAACAGCAATTTGCTATTTGGGAAAACCAAATTCGAGAAAGTATTTCGACCAATATTCCAGATTTTAAATTTCAGGCTGAAGCTTCGCCTCGAGTCACAGGATTAATAAATGTCGCCTTTAAAGGGGTGCGTGGTTCAGAACTTATGGCGGTGCTTTCTAAAGAAGAATCAATTTGTGTTTCTACCGGTTCGGCCTGTACGAGCGATATTATGTCTCCGACGAATGTTATTAAATATATTGAACCAGACCCGGTTTGGCAGTATCCGGTTCGTATTTCATTGCATCAATTTTTAACCGATGAAGCGGTAAGTGATTTTTGTGAAATTTTAGTCCATTACGTAGCGGAACTAAGAAAATGAAAAAACCTCAAATTGTGTATATTCATGGAGGGGATGCGTTTGATAGTTTCTTTGAAGGGGCTAAAAATTGGGGGAAAAACGTCGTGCTTAAACGGCTCTTTTTTTGGAAAAGACGAACTAAAAAATGGCCGGATTCATTGGCCGAACATTTGCCTGAATTTGAGGTTATAAAATTAAAAATGCCGGCTAAATATAACGCTCAATATGCCGCTTGGGCGAGGCAGTTTGAATGTCAGTTTCCTACTTTTGAAGATGGAATTATGCTTGTAGGGTGGAGTTTAGGGGCGAATTTTTTGGCGAAGTATTTAGCTGAAAATGAAATGCCGGTGAGGGTTAAGGCAGTACATTTAATCGCGGGTTGTTATGGCTTAGACGGCGGGTTTTGGCTGTTAGAAAATTTTCCAGGAAAGCTTAAAGAATATGTGGTTTGTCTTTATCACTCGCGCGATGATTTTGTGGTAGATTTTAAGGATTTTGAGCAATACCGGCAGGCGTTACCAGCGGCTAAAACTTATATTTTTACAAATCGAAATCATTTTCTTCAGCCTGATTTTCCAGAACTAATAGAAAACTTGAAAAATACTTAAACTTTGAACGTGTAAGGTTGGCAACGTTAGTTTTTTGATTTATAGGGCGTTTTAGTGTAAAGTTGTGGTCAAATGAGCTTTCAGGAATTAAGTCGGTTTATTCACTGCTATGAGTTGCATTCATATACTAAAATGAAGCGGCACATTGTGATTCATCATGATGACTTTGAGCGTATAAAACATAGATTTAAGCCAACTAAAACGGTATTTCATTGGTGGCGCCCTACCTGGAGAAGCACCGACCGCTTACGGCACTGGCATGCCGTTAAGTTTGATGAATTTGTAGAATTACATTGTGATTTTGGAAATTTAAACCGACATTATTTGCTCGGTTTGGTTCATTTTTTTGTGGACGTTTTAGGGTATATGGCCTGGTGTTCGTTGCGCCATGGAAAGCCTTGGCATAAGCGTGATTTTAGCCATTTGAAAGACATTAAAACCCATCATCCTTTTCATTTAGCGAATGTATTTTCAGCCCGTGTGGGGATGTGTTTATTGGATTCTAAAATAGGCGCTAAAAAACGCATTGTATGAGGATTGTTAGTTGGAATGTAAATGGATTGCGTGCGGTAGAGCGCAAAGAATTTTTGGGCGAGTTTCTGAACGAACATTCCCCTGATATTTTGTTGTTGCAAGAAACAAAGTCGAAGCCGGAGCAAGTTGAGTTCCTCGAGACCGTTTATCCAGATTATAATAAGTTCTATGTTTCGGCGGAAAAAGCGGGGTATTCAGGGGTGAGTATTTGGTTGAAAGATGCGCTGCAAAAAAGATTGTCCGGATTTGAATTTATTGAAGGAATGCCTGGTGACCCGGTCGCAAATGAGGGGCGAGTGGCTCGGTTAGATTTTGAATTAGAAGGAAAACTTTTTAGTGTGCTGGGTTCTTATTTTCCTAATGGTGGTAAATCGGATGAAGCCTGGCAGCATAAGTTACAGTTTTATGAAGCCTGGTTGAATTATGTAAATACGATTCGCGTTAGTGGGCGCCAAGTAATTTGGGCTGGGGATGTAAATTGTGCTCATAACGCCATTGATTTGGCGCGTCCGAAGGATAATGATGGTAAGATTGGGTTTCACCCAAAAGAACGTGCCTACCTTGATTTATGGGCTAAAAATGGCTGGGTGGACGCGTGGCGTGATCTCAACCCAAAAACGATAGATGTTTATTCTTGGTGGCACTTAATAAGTCGATCTCGTAGCCGTAATGTTGGTTGGCGGATTGATTATTTTTGGATTGATGAGCCGTTACTTAAAACCGTTAAAAAGGTTGAATATTTAACCGAGCAAATGGGGAGTGATCATTGCCCGGTGGTTTTAGAGATATAAAACTTAGCTATTGTATTTTGAAGACCGTGTGATTTTCGACTTTGATTGGCTGCTGACTGCATATTTGCACATTGGCTTTAACCGCGGTGGTACTTTCTGTAGTTCCATCGGTTACGGCTTCATTAGTTGTGGTATTACAGCCCAAGAAAAAGAAGTTTTTGCCATCACTGGTGTGTCCATACCAAAGTAGGTCGGCAGGGAGTTCATATGCGGCTTCACTTTTTAAAGTAGATTTTATCTCAGCGCTATTAAGGATGAAGCTTGAAATAAACTCAACGGCACGAGTGGTTTTAATAATGGTGGCGCTATTTCTTACCAAGGCTGGTAGTTCAGAGTTGAAGTTCGCTGTTGCTTCCGGCTTGAGCTCAATTAATTTTTGTTCTAAATAGCCTAAATAAATCTCTTTTTCTGGGGCTCTTTCACTGTAAAGATGAATTTTATCGATGACGGATTCTAAATATTTATTTTTAATTTCATTGCTGATATTCGCCGCCTTTAGTTTGGTTTCTAAGCCTTTTACCATACTTTCGATTTTTGCTTTGACGGGTTGGTTTAAAATTAGAATTTTTTCGCCTCGAGCGTCTAATTTAACTTCTACGGCTTCGTCGCTAGGAATTTTGAACCAATCAATGTTTAAGCGGTTTTCAGTCACTTTCTCTCCGTGGGTGTGGCTTAAAATTGGCCAAGGGGAAATTAGAGTGTACTTCAAGCTTGCTCCTGTGTCGGTCATCATTTCTGCCAGTACTTTATCTTGTTCTGAGGGCGCGCTGCCGTTCCCATACGAATTAAATACTTCTCTTAAATTGTAAGTTAAAATTCCATCACTTGCCTGACTTAGAGCAAAGCTGAAATCGTATTTATCTATTTCTAACCGACCCTTTGTTTTACTTTGATTAATACATTTTCTCACAATTCCTCCGTTCGAGGCTAATTCTGTTTCGTTGATTCCGTCACAAAAATTATTGTTATCGACATTAAAAGAAATGACTTCATTTTTCTGCGTGTCTTCTGCTTCCACTACTTCAATATCATATATAACGCTGGAAGTACCGTTTTTATTAAGTGTTTCGGTGTAATCTAGTTTAACACAGCCAGTTAAAGAAAGGATTACTAAGCCAAAGCTTAAAAATTGAAATGTAGTTTTTGAATTCAGGTTTGTTGATGTCATATGCTCCAGGCTATTCTAAAACAATCCCTTGATCCGCAAAATCTTCTTCGTCTTCTTCAAATGTTTCTTCTTCGTCTTCGTCTAAATTTTCCTCCTCATCGAGGTTTTCTTCTTCATCGCCATTGTCGTCATCTTCGCCAAGAAGCGTGGCTTCTTCACTTTCCTCGGTTTCTTCTTCTACGATGTCTGGTTCTTCTTTAACGCTAGGAGTAACGGGCTCCGTTAAAAGCTCTTTAGGTGTGCTCACTTCGGTCTCAGTTTCGGTTTCGACAACCGTTTCTTCGTCTTCTTCGGCGGCTTCCGCTTCAAGGGCTTTGCTTTGATCCTCAAGAGCTTCTTCTTGGCTACTTAAGACTTCTTCTCCGAAAGCATCAAGCTCTTTTAGAAAATCAGCTTCTAGCTCGGCTAAAGGATCAATTTGTAAATCATTAGAGAGCTCAATTAGTTTCGTTTGTAAGTACCCAAGGGCTACTTGTTGACTTGGTTTTATTTCAGCTAGGCGTTGAATTTTGTTAGAAAGGTAAAAAATATATTCTACTTGTTTTTCAACCGGAGCTTCAGACGTGGTTAGTTTTTCTTCTAAACTTTTAATAAGTCGGTCAATTTGTAATTGAGTGCCAACCGATACTAAACTAAGAGTGCTTCCGTCTGTGTCTAATGTGACGGTTAAAGGCGTCCCTTCTTCGAGTTTTAATAAATCAATTCGAAGCGTATTGGCGTCTTCTAATTCACCCGCCGTGTATTCTAGGATTGGCCAAGGCGAAACCAAGACGTAATTCATTTCAATCCCCATGAGACTTGGGTCCATATCCATTGGGACTGAATCATCCCCTGTATTATTACTTAAACCTGATTCAAGGTTGTTATTAATAGGCTTAGTCACTGGTTGTATGTTGTAGGTTACTGTTTTGTTTGCATAGATTTTGAAACCAGTGGTGTCGTATTTGGAGTAGTGGAAGATTCCAATGCCTGAAGCGGTGTTTTCGCACTCAGTAAAGAAGAAGGGCATTTCATCTGGGTTTTGCTCTATTTCGGTACAAACTTCAATATTTTCGGCTTGTTCTTCTGCGGCAATTTCTTCAGGGGTTTTTGTTAAGGCGTCTAACTCAGAAAGGGTGATATCCGGAATCACTTCTGGCTCTGGTTTTGCGAAATACTCGATTACGGTTTCACTTTTCTCGGTTTGGTTGGCGTACACGGTAATCGTATTTACGGTGATTTCTTTTTTGCTATCGCTACAACTAATATCAACCGTTCGTTCGAGTTTGTATTCTTCTTTAATTGGCTCAGAAAAATCAGTTACTTGGTAGAAAGCTTTAATGGCTGGATCATTACAAGTATCGGCTTTTCTCTCAATAGTTTGAGTGAAAATAATTTCACCTGTTTTTTTATCTGTATCTTTAGTGGTTATATCAATAAATCCTTCGGTTTCACTTGGTGTACATGACGTTTCTTTTTCTAGATCCAAGATTGTTACAATTTTTTCAGGACCTTCTAATTTTTCTGCGCCGTATTTAGCAAGTAAGTCTGGATCACTGCAACTTTCATAGGTTTCTACGGCTGGTCCCTCTTCTTCCATAGGGACCTCGGTTAAGCTCCCCGCGCCGGCAATATCAACACTTAAGTTTTCGGTTACATCCGTCATAGCATTGTAAATGCCGGTCATATCCATCTTTACCGCTAAATCAGAGGTTCCATCTAAGTTAAGCGTTTCCTTGATTTCTATCTTATAACAACCACTTAGAAGCAGGCTACTAAGAATGAGGGCTGATAATTTTGTGCCGATGCCGAGGCTTGTTTTAGCCATGTTATATTTGTTTTACTGAGTGATAGTACACTATTTATTGTTTTTGGTGCAAATTTTTTGTTCAGTTGGAATTAAGGCCTCATCTGTTTCATGAGTTTGTTACTTTTTTGTTGAATCGTTGATTCTGTAATTTTTAGCACCTCTTGGGGGACGCCATTTATGTCGGCTTCAATGATTAAACGAGCTGGGGCATTTTGTAAGTGTTCTCGGTGCATAAGGCGTCTAAAGACTTTTTGAGTGTGTTGGTATCGTTTGGCGAACCCTCGTTGGAAATCGGCTTTAAAAGAGGCTTCGTTATAGCCTTCTGCGGCGTAGATATCGGGGATTTTAACGTCTAATTTTATTTTTAAGATAATCTCATTTTTCCCATACGTGATTTCAAAAGTTTCGCCCTTTGATAAATAAGTGATTCGGTCATGTAAAACGGTTATATCCTCTGAGGTAATCGTTTCTTTTGATTCAGGCTTACATCCTGCGTATGAACGTTGACCAATATGGGTTTTGTCGGCCAAATAAACAGAAATAGCTTCGCCACCAATATTATCCAGTTTGGCGGCTTCTTCCGTAACATCTTGCTTTTCTGGACTGTCGTGAGAACTAATGCCAGAACGAACTTTCCTTAAGTTTTTATAAAGCTGCGCTTCGTCCATTTTTTGGATCGTATTGGCGATAGTTGGCTGAAAAAGCTGGTTAATTAATTTTCCGACTAATTGTGCGGTTTTCTGGTTTTCTGGTGTTTGGGCTCGTCTTAGAGGGCGACCAATTCGACGATGTCCATAATTATAAAGCGCATCGCTGCCAAGTAATGGATGATTATCTAAGTCTTCTTTTATAAATTTATCTTTGTCTTCAATGCATTCTAAATAGCCAATATCGTGAAAAAGTGCGGAAATAGCTACGATGCTCAGTTTTTCAAATAGTTGATCGCGTCCGTTTGGAGTATTTAGATCGTAGCGATTTTTTAAATATAAGCCTTGGGTGCCTAGAAAAATAGCGCAAGCGTTAATCATAACGGTTTTTACATGTTCGAAATCGTGACGATTTATGCCCGCGCTTTCTAAAACTCTAGAAGTTTTTTCCATATGATCGTACAGCCAAGCGCCTTTTTGTCCTACAGCTTCTTTTCTAAAAACATTGTCCCAAATCCAATCTTCAATTTCTTGCTGTTCTTCAAGACCAATTGATACCTTATCGGGTAAGGATTCCTGAGCCGCTAAACTTTCAAAAAACGGTGGGAATTTTGTTTCTTCAAGGCTTTCTGGGAATTCATTATAAGATTGTTTCATCTATCCTTCTATTTATCTATTTTTATATTATTTTATTTTATCATAATATGCAATAAAATGAAACCTTCGTCTTGGTCAAAAAAACGAGTTGTTTTGCCAAATTAAATTTTTGCTCTAGCCTGTGTTTCGAATTATCAATCCTGTAATATGAGTAAGAATCTTGTTATTGTAGAGTCTCCCGCCAAAGCGAAGACCATTGAAAAGTACTTAGGA
>CAJQJI010000099.1 GCA_905478675.1 Candidatus Altimarinota bacterium | reverse complement strand
TTGAAACAGATGAAAATGGGCAAGGGGTTTACACGTTTACGTTGCCAGACAATTTAACTACGTGGAATATTTTTGCCGCAGGAGCGACTAAAAATAATGCTTTTGGGACTTCGACTTCAGACTTTCAAGTAACGTTGCCGCTGCTTATTTCAGAAATTATGCCTCAATTTTTTCAAGCTGGGGATGAATTAGCACTAGGCTTGTTGATATACCGTGATGACCATGAAACGGCGGAAGAAAAGGTGACAGTGACTTTAAATCTTCCACCTGAGATTGAAGTTTTAGGCAAGGCCACTCAAACGGTCGCAGTAAAAAAAGAAGCGAGAGTATATTTTAACGTTCGGGTTCAACCTTCGTTTGAAGCAAAAACAGTAAATCTTGGGTATACCATAGAGAGCGAAGCGAGTGATTTAAAAGATGCGGTTGTTTTACAGCGTGAAATTTTACCACCAGCGATGTCGTTAGCCGCGGCGGATTTTGAGCGAGTGACCGACAACTACACGCTTAAAACCGTAGCGGATCCACAAGCGATAAATTCAAGCTTAACGATTAAAGTGTTTGCGTCGTTGGCCCATTCATTAGAGGCGTTGGTGGAAGTGGCTCAAAAAGTGAATTATGGTTGTACTGAGCAGCGTTTGTCGTGGTTAGTGTCACGGTTGTATCAAAACAACTTAAATAAGGCGTTAGATCGTCAAATTACACCGTTAGATTCGGAAACCTTAGAAGCCACAAGAGAAGCGATTGAGGCGAGTTTTGTGGCGAGTGGGGGCTTTGCGTTTTGGAAAGACTCGGATACCGCTAATTTCTGGGTTACGACCGAAGTATTAGAGCACGCACCATTATTAGCGGAAGCCGGTATTGGATTAGACCAACAAAAATTAGAAGCTTCGGCTCAGTGGTTGAGACAAGAACTTTTTAAAACCTGTGAAGGCGGTTATCAATGGCGTTGTCCAGCGGATATTTCACGGGTACACGCGGCGGCAGTGTTAGTTGATTACAATCAATTAGGGGTGAATGACTTAGATTTCTTAACAAATTACACGCAGAGTTTAGAGGCAAAAGTTTGGTGGATACGCGCAACCGAAAAAATGGGGACGTTACCGCCTGCCTTAGAAACGTTAAAAACCGACTACTTAACGGCGTTTGAACAAGCTTATAATCGTGAAGATCGTTATGGCTTTTGGACGGAGACTGAAGGGGCTTTTTATTCACAAGATGAACGTTTAACCGCTTTGATTTTAGAAACGTTGATGCCGCAGCAGGTCTTTGCTAGTGAATATGAGCACATTGCTCGGTATTTGTCGGAAAGCCAAAAAGCAACGTTATCTGGTAATTCGGCTATGCAGGTGTTAAAAGCCTTGGCTTTGTATGTACAAACAGAAGAACAAGAATCGCTGGGGGCGAAGTTTACGCTGAATAATGAAACCACGAACGAAACTTTATTGAAAGGTTCGTTACAAGATTTAAGTCAGGTGCAAACCTATGCTGAAGAAGCTTTACCTAAATCGGCACAGTCGTTTGCGTTAACGACCGACAAACCCGTTTTAGTTGATTTTGAAATGCGTGAAACCTTGCCAGCCGAAGCCGTTATTTCTAACGCGCGTGGTTTTTGGATTGACCGAGAAGTCCGTGTTTTAGAAGGGGCCGAAGCGGCCGATGAAAAAGCGGATAGTTTAGAACTGGGGCAAAATTATCTTATTAAGTTACAAATTGTGACGGCTCGTCCACACCGGCAAGTGTTGGTGGAAGACCCAATTCCGAGTGGAACCGAAATTGTGAATTTTGATTTTGATAATGCTGATAAAACTTTAGAAGCAGCCCTTGAAAATGACACGTGTGTGTGGGGGTGGTGTCAGCCGTTGTTTCAGCACCAAGAGTATCGTCAAGACCGAGCCCGTTTCTTTATTGATTACTTACCGGCTGGAACCCATGAAATCACTTATATTTTACAGCCGCGTTTAACCGGTGAGTTTGAATGGCTGCCGGCTAAGGTTGAAGAAATGTATGCCCCAGAAGTAGCGGCAAATACTGCTGGACGAACCATTCGGATTGAGTCGGCTCAATAAGTTATAAAGTGCAACTATAAAAAACGGTCGCCGGAAAGCTTTTGGCTTTCGGTGACCGTTTTAAGTTTAGCGATGTTTCAGGGCTAACGAGCGGATTAATTAAACCGTTCCATAAAAATTGCGTTTTTTTCAAAACCTTTTTCCGCCAAAATTTCTTGTACAGATTTAACCATAGCGCCGTTTCCACATAGATAAAACTCAACTTTTTCATCTTTGTTAAAAGGTTCTAGTAAAGTGGTAATACGGCAATGGGCGGCATCGCATTTTAAGTTTTCGGGTATTTTTAAGTCTGGATCTCGAGATAAACCTAATTTTACAGTTAGGTGGTCAGACCAGCTATTGGCTTCCTCTAGGTAGGCTAAATCGTCTGCATTTTTACCTCCATAAAGCAGTGTCATTTTTCTTGGGTGGCTTTGGGCCGCTTCGGTTTTTATCATAGCTCGAAACGGGGCAATTCCGGTTCCGGTGGCACAAAAAACTAAGTGGGCGTCTGGCGTGCTTGATAATTGAAAGTGACCAAACGGGCCTTTAAACGGGAACTTATCGCCAAGTTTGGCGGCGTTTAGGGCTTCTGATCCAATACCGCCTGGGACAATCCGAATCATTAGCTCAATGGTTTGCTCTTCTGGAGTTGATGCGATTGAATACGCGCGCCAAGCGGTTTCAGTAAACCCAAGGGAGACAAATTGACCTGGAGTGAAAACAAAATTATTTTCGACCGCTTCGCCCGTTAAGGTTTTTAAATTATCAAACGTGAAATTAAACTTTATCGTATCGGTCGCGACGGTTTCTTTGGCTTGTAAAAATAAGTCTCCGGTTAATATAGTATTCATTGTATCTAAATTTAGCGTGTGGTGTTTTTTAAAATGGCGGCTAGTTTTGGGCCTGTGACTTGAGAGAAGTCTGTTTGTTTGTGTTTGGTTTCAAGTCGCACATTAATGGCCGTTTCACATTTCCCCAAGCAGGCACAAGGTTCTATTTTTAATGGTTTTTTAAAATCTTTTTGTTCAGCCTGAGCTCTATCAAATAAGTATTTTGAACCGTGGTCGCTGCAAGCTTTGCCTGTGCAAATTTTAAGCCGACTCATTACAGATTAAATTCGAAAATTTTATCTTCAGTAAGAATCGTTACTTTTTGTCCACTCGTATCAATAAAGAAATCTCGTACATTTTCTAAGTTTTCTGTTTCGCTTTGGAACATAACTTGTCGACGGTACGTCGCAAATCGATCGCCTTTAGTGAAGACCAATAAACGTTTGTTATCTGGGTCTAATACATAGAGGTAGTCTAATTCAGCACTTGTGTAAATTTTTAGATTTGGACCACTGAATGGAATAGACGGCAGTTCTTTAAAATCGTAATCTTGCGCTTCTCCACGGAAAAGTTTCGTAATTTCACCACTAGCAGAGATTATATAAATAGAGCCATCAATGGTGAAGTTAACGGCATCGGCTATTTCGGCGTTACCCGTATTGTAGGCCGTAGCTCCAGAATAATTTGCACTGCGTCGTTCGTATTTCCAAATTTGGTTGTCAGTTGGGGCAAGTACATACACAAAACGACCATAAGTTTTAATATCAATCCCTTTTTTCCAGTTCTCATCTTGGGTTTGCATTGGGGTGATAATCCCTTCTCGGTATTCAATTAGACGTGGGTCATCGGTTAAGAAAATTAAAGTTTTTTGGTCGCTTCGACTGGCTCCGGCTAATACACTGCCACCAGAGGCACTTAAGACAGAAGGGGATTCAACTACGTTTCGAACCGTTTTAATGACGTTTTTATTGTCAAATACATAGAAGCTACCTTCTAGTTCTAATAATCCGCGAGCCGATAAATTGTCACTTTTAGAGCCTAAATCGGCCACTAAACTTGGGGTGGCTTGTTTGGCGTTTTCAACTTGGAGTTGTTTATCTTTAATAGCGGCCAAAATAAACTGGGCGTCAGAGCGGAATAACTTGGAGTTTGATTTAAAGACCGTTTGCACAGCTTGGTCGGCTTTGTTTAAATACTCCTTAGCGGATTCGCGTTCCCCTTGGATGATAAAGGTATCGGCTTGCTGTAACGCTTCTCGAGCAATATTAAGTTCTTCTCTTAAGCCTACTTCTTCTTCTGATTCCCAATTAATAGATTTAACGGCAAGAATAATAAGGAGCAATAATAAAACGACGCCGGCCAAAATAATTAAGTTTTTTTGCGGTCTAAAGTTTTTTAGTTTTTTAAAGCTTGCGTTGGTATTTGGCATCGCCATTGAAGGACTTTTTTTGACCGTTTGATTTACGGCTGGAGGGGGGCTGTTTTCTTCTAAATGATCTTTTTCTACAAGTGTCTCTTCGCTGGACATAGCCTCTTTAATTGGGGCCGCCGCTTTTTCAGCGGTGCTCACCATGCGGTTTAAAAACCCAGCGGCGGGCGTTTCTTCTTTTTTACCAATCCCAATAATAGTCACGAGTAAATCTTCTTCAGATTTTTGAGAAAGTTCTTGGCGAAATTGATTGGTCGCCTGGCGGAAATTTTGTTTTCCGAGGGTATCGGCTAGCTCGTTGGCGGTTAGGGTTCGAAGAATACGATTCGAACTGAGTAAAATAACGTCATCAACCATAACCTGACCACTTAAGATATTAAGAAATAAGTCATCGGCTTGGTCGGCGACTTCCGTAATTTGGCTGACGCCGTGGTCTCGGACTAAATAGGCTTCAGACGGGCCTGATTGACTGAGATATAATTGGTGAAAATCAAAATAAGCGACCACGATTTCTGGTGGATTTTTACCGGTTATGTTATTTTTTTTAGCTTCAATGTTGGCGGCTTTGAGCGCATCTTCAAAGCGATCATAGTGGTCTTCTATTTTAGAAGCTTCCATATGATCTACAATGGCGCCAAAAATGGTTTCGGCCATAGCTTGAGGCTCGGGGGTTTCTGTTGGAAATTTAGCTAAAAAATAAAGCTCTTGTCCTTCGCCAACTAATTGATGAAAGGCGTAGCCAAGGTTTCCCTCAGGATTAGTTTCGAACGTGTGAACCGGAAAGGCCATAGGAAGAAATTATAAACAGATATTTATTCTTTCCTATTGTAGAGTAGAATAAACAAAAGCCAAACAGCAATACTTGCCATGTATTGATAATATTTTTTTTATTTAAAAAAGTGTTAATGTTTTTTGTCACAGATAAAACCAATCTTGCGTTTTACCTACTGACGCTCAATAATATTTATGAGTTTCCCCCTCTAAGCTAATGAATAAGACTGTGCCTGCTGGCCGATTAGTTGAAAGTGCAATTGCTGGTGATGAAGAAGCCTTCGCTCTGCTCTATGACAACTTCTATACGCCCATCTTTCGCTTTGTATTAAAAAAAGTGAGTGATGCTGATTTGGCAGAAGATTTAACGCAAACGGTTTTTTTGAAAGCTTGGAACGCCGATAAATCTTTAGCCACGAATCATCCTTCGCCTTTAGCTTACTTTTACACAGTCGCTCGAAATTTAGTGACGGACTATTATCGGAAGCAAAAACCGGTTTCGCTTGAAGCCATGGATGAAGCGCAAGATAAGTTGCAAACACTGCCCAGTGATGACCCAGATCCACAAGCAATTTTAGAATCGATTGAGGCTCAGAATTTTGTAAAAGATTTGCTCGGTAACATTAAAACTGAATATCGAGAGGTCTTAGATCTGAAATTCTTAAAAGGGTACTCGAACGCAGAAGTGGCAGAAAAATTAGGGAAATCAGAAATGAATATAAGACAGATACAAGTTAGAGCCCTTCGAAAATTAAAATCTCATTTAAATTAATATATGACCGCTATGTCTTCTATCACTGACGAACAATTTGAATCCATCTTACTGCGCCTAGAAGGGGGAGAAAGTATGGCTTCGGTCCAAGCCGATTTTCCAGAATTGGAAGCTGATATTGCGGCTTTGCAAGATTTACAAGATTTCTTTGCGGCGCAGCGCACGGTGGTAAAACCAAATCCGCAAGGTTTAAAATCGGTTCTACGGCAGGTTGACTTGTTAACAAATTCACCAGAGGATGAATCGACGTGGGGTTCTTTTTTTACGGCTTTTGGTCGCTATACTGGGGTGGTGCTTCCGGCGGTCTTAGTTTTGGGGGTGAGTGGTTATATGTGGCAATCTCAATTACCGAGCGTGCCTGAAAATGAGGAAGTTTCACAAGAAGTTGCTTTTCTAGAGGCTGACTCAGCGCCAATGGCTCGTTCAATGATGGCCCCCGCTTCGATGATGATGGCAGAATCTATGCCGGCCCCAAAAGCGGCAATGAATACAAATGAAATGGATATGGAAGCTTTGGCGAAATCGCTAAGCGAAGAATTTGCTTCTGATATGGCCGAATTTGAAAGTACCAAAGAGTCTTTAGAGCCGTTGTTTACCGAACAACTCTTTAGTTATAAACCAACGCCGACCCTATGAAATATTTAATTTTTGTTTTCGGATTGATCGTCACAACTGGGATGGCCCAAGCCCAGTATGAAGATTTAGTAGAACTTAAAATGGAAAATTTAAACTCATTAGAAGTGCAAGTGGAAATGGATTCAGCGTTATCGGATATGGATAGAGATTGGGCTTTAGGGCGAATTGAAGAAAGTAAAGCGCAGCTTTTGCAGGCCAGTGCAGAGAGTTTAGAAGCCTTACAAGATGTAGAAAAAATAATTAATCAAACGTCTGAAAAAGTTGCGGCTCGTCTTTTAGGGGCTAAAAAAGCTAAACTAATGGGACGTGTAGCCACGCTTGATACCATGATTGAACAATACCAAGCCGAAGGCTTAGATACCGAAAAGTTAGAGTTGTTAAGTGCGGCTATGAAAGCTCAAATTTCAACCCTAATGGATTCTTAGTTTTAATTTATACGATTAAAAATTGACTTCGTTTCAAAACCTGTTTTAATATTAAGTTATGGTCTATTTCTTAAATTTTTAATCTTATTTTATGGAATACGTTTCCCGATTTTTACAGTTAGTGGAATTGGAGAGAAAAGCCGAGATTAAGAGACACCGAGATGAGATGACGCAGCTTAGTGCGAGTGAGCGTCAAGCGTTAGGCCGATGTGAGTTTTATCTGACCGGGAAAAAAGCCCCGTCAGTTTTTCATTACACGGTTATAAAATACAGCAAAGATCGAGCCCTTAATACGCGCATGAGTGTGGGGGATTTAGTGTTGGTGAGTCGAGGCAATCCACTTATAAGTGAGGTTTCAGGGACTATAACCAGTGTGAGTAAATTTGATATTACGGTGGCCTTTGAGCAAAAGCCTCCCAGTTGGGCGTATGGTGCTAGTTTACGCTTAGATTTGTATTCAAATGATATGCCTTACCGGCGTATGCAAGATAATTTAAAGCTGTTTTATAAAATTAAACATCCTTTAAAGTCCGTTGTTTTAGGCGAGCGACCAATGTTTCCGCCTAAAATTGTCGACGTAGAAATTTATAATAAGAAGCTGAATGAATCCCAAGTTGAATCTATAAAATTAGCGTTGGGTACACGGGATGGTTTTTTAATTCACGGGCCGCCTGGAACGGGAAAGACGACCACGTTGGCCGAACTTATTTTTCAGGGGGTATTGCGTCGTAAGCGCGTTTTAGCGACGGCCGAATCGAATACGGCGGCCGATAATATCCTTATGAAACTGGCTGAATACCCAGATTTAAAAATTGTGCGTATTGGGCATCCGGCCCGGATTGTGCCCGGGTATGAAGCGTATTCGTTGCACGCTCATTTTCAGGCACATCCTAAATACAAAGCTTTTAGCGAAAAGTGGGATGAGGTAAAAAATTTAAGAGAAACTCAGAAAAAGTTTCAAAAACCAAAAACGAAATTGCGCCGTGGTTTAACGGATGCTGAAATAACCCAAAAAGGGCGAAGTGGGAAAGGCGCGCGGGGGATTAAATGTCGTAAAATTTGTTCTATGTATGGTTGGCTTAAACACCAACAGCGGATTGAAGAAAAGGTGCACACGCTTAAAGAATTAGAACAACAAGTGTTTAATGATATTTTAGCGGGCGCGGATATTGTGGTGGGCACGAATTGCATGGCCGGCAGTGATTTAATGCAGAATCAATATTTTGATATTGCGGTCGTAGATGAAGGCAGTCAGCAAATTGAACCGTCCTCGCTAATTCCGTTAATGAAGGCGCGCCGTTTTGTGATGGCGGGGGATGACCAGCAATTGCCGCCCACAATTGTGAACCCTAAAGCCATGGCCTTACAAGAAACACTGTTTGCGCGACTTAAAGCGCAGGCGCCTTGGAATGTGAAAATGCTGGAAGTGCAGTACCGTATGAATGATCGTATTTTGGCGTATCCGAAGGGACAATTTTACCAAGCGCGTCTTGTTTCTGATCCTTCGGTGGCCCAGCGTTCATTACTCGATTTAATTCCGCATGAATCCTTACGGGCTTCTGGTTATTTAACGCCTGCCGCTCCAGTAATATTTACCGATACGAGTGCGCAGGGAGATGAAGCCTTTGAATCAAGAAACCAAAAAACGGCGTCTTATGAAAATCTACATGAAGCCGAACAGGTAGCCAAAGTGATTGAAGAGTGTTTTAAGTTTGGATTACAGGCAGAACATATTGGGGTTATTGCGCCTTATCAGGCTCAAGTTCGTTTATTAAGTCGGATGTTAGGTGAAACCGGCGTTGAAATTAATTCGGTCGATGGGTTTCAGGGGCGAGAGAAAGAAGTCATTATTATTTCTTTTGTGCGGGCAAATCCGGCGCATAATTTAGGTTTTTTACAAGATTTACGACGCTTGAATGTTGCTATAACTCGAGCCAAGCGAAAGCTTATTATTATTGCGCACGGTGACACTTTAAAAGCACACCCAGTGTATGAATCATGGTTAAATCAAATTGAGGCGACCGATAAAGTTTAATAGGCTGAGTTGTCGGGCTCATTGGTATAGGTTAAACTCGGCTTTGTGAAAAAAAACGGATTTACGCTTATTGAATTATTAGTTGTAATTGTGATTATCTCGATCCTTGCAGGGGTAAGTGTCGCTACGTTTACAGGTTATCAAGAAAAAGCCCGGATAGCGGTTCAGTTAGCTAATTTGCGCAGTAGTATTAATGAACTCTTGGTTTTAAGAATTGATTATGAAAACGGCGGTATTACGGCGAACGAGTTGATGGAAAAAGATTTAAGTGTGGTGGAGTTAGCGATTAATGTGGGGCGTTTGCAGACAAAACAAAATCTAATTGATATTACGGGGAACTCGTGCTCGGATTGTGTGTGCCGTAATTTTAGTTTTATTCCACCGCTGAGTGGTAATGCGGAAGAATGTATTAATCGTTGGGATATTATTTTAACGGCATTAAAAAGTTCTTCTGAAATTGATTTAAGCTTTATGGAGACGGACCCTTGGGGGTCGCCCTATTTAGTGGATGAAAACGAAGGCGAGTTTGCGGGGGACTATTGTCGGCGTGATACTTTGTTTTCAGCGGGTCCTGATCGACGACATGAAGCCGATGACGAAGATGCGAGTGGTGATGGACACTCTATTCGTATAGATTTTTATAATACGGCTTTGTGTGGAGAGTAAGATTGTTTTTTAGGCAACAGCGTGTACAGTTTTTGTATGAGAATTTGGGCTCACTTGGTGCTTTTTTCTAAATTATTTGCCTTTAGCTGCGTTGTTTTTATGAGCTCCGCTAATGCGGCGATATTGCCATGTCATGAGGTAACGACTGAAATTGAAAAACCAAGTTGTAAAGCGTGTCTTCTTTCGCTTGAAGCTTTGTCAGAACCGCTTACAGAAAGTGTTTATAAAATAGTTTTAGAAGATTTCCCAAAAATTATTGGTGATTATAGCTTTGTTTCTTTTGTAGAAAATAAGGATTCTTTAAGGGAGGTCTTGCGACCGCCGCCCCAAGATTGGCCGCTCTGGCGAGGTGAGGAGATTTTTCAAACGAAAATTCGGTTAAGACTCTAGAATAAAGTTCTTTTTTGAGCCTTTATTTATTAACCTTTTTTATTATGAAATTTTTTACGTTATCACTTTTATTTTTCTCTACTTCAGTTTTAGCTATGTCTAGCTCTATGACGGAGGAGACCTCACATACGATGCCAATGGCGATGATGTCTGTCACGTCTGACTCACCTTCAACGAAGGCTTACACGCATACAAACCAGTCTATGCATGAAGCTATGAGCATTGAATTTACTGGGAATGCCGACATTGATTTTTTACGAGGCATGATCCCACATCATCAAGGCGCGATTGATATGGCAAAAATTCAGCAGGCATATGGCAATGACGGAACGGTAAAGTTTTTTACAAACAAGGTTATCCGAGATCAAACGAAAGAAATTCGTTTAATGCAGTTGCTTTTACAAACCTTGGAATATGAGCAAGCAACCGACACGGCCATTAATGCAGCCGCCATTGAGGCGAATGAAATGGTGAATCATACGATGCATCAAAATATGATGATTACTTTTAGTGATAATGCCGATATTGATTTTATGACAGGTATGATTCCACATCATCAGGGGGCGGTGGAAATGGCAAAAGTTGTACTTGAACACGGTAAAGATAAACGAGTACGAGATTTAGCGACGGGGATTATTAATGCGCAAACAACTGAAATAGCGGCCATGAAAAAATGGTTAAGCCGTTTGAAATGGCGACCATACAACTGGCGTTCATAAAATTAATGAACTTAAAAGGCTGGTCTTTAGTTATAAAGACCAGTCTTGGGCGTTTCTATTTAATGGGGCAGGTACTAAATAAATCTTTTAGTTTTTGGGCAGAAGCCTCTAGTTTTTCCATTTCTTTGGCTTCTAAATTAAAATCTGGCACGCGTTGTATCCCGCTAGCACCAATAACTGCTGGCACGCCAATGGGGGTGTTTTGTAGATTTTTGTCTTTGATATAAGGGCACTCGGTTGAAACGGGTAGAAGTTCTTTGGTGTTATTTATTACAGCATTCAATAGTTTTATAGTCGCCGCGCCAATACCAAAATAAGTGGCCCCTTTCCCCTCAATAATGGCATAAGCCGCACGACGGACTTCTTCTTCTAGGGTTTCTTTTTCCGCCTCGGTTAAATCGGGTTGTGGACGCAAGGTTGACCAGGCCACAAACTCACTGTCGCCGTGTTCACCCATAACATAGCCATGTACGTGATTCACATTTATCTCCATTTTTTCAGCTAAACGCCAAC